>NZ_JBICMI010000030.1:0-1124 GCF_043106155.1 Pseudomonas sp. FYR_7 | reverse complement strand
GTGCCGCCGGTCAGGGTGACGGTCACGCCACCATGGCCGGTGACCGGCAGGTTGTTGTCTTCACTGACCAAGGTCACGGTGTAGGTGATCTTGCCGCCTTCGGTCACGGTGGTGTTATCCACAGCCAGTACCGCAGTAACCTTGCTGATCGTGTCGGTAACGTTGACCGAAGCCGGGCCGCCAATGACCAGGTTCTCGAAGGTGGCGTTCGGCACCTCTGCCTTGACGATGCCGACCTCGATCTTGCCTTCGTCCTTGAACACGTCATCGCCCTGCGCCGCGGCCGTGTAGGTCTTGGTCATCTCGCCAGCCTTGAACACAACGGTAGCGTTGTTGCTCAGGGTGACGGTCAGGTCCTTGTCCAGTGCACGGTTCAGGCTCAGGGTAAAGGTCGGTGCCGTGGCTTCGTTCACCGACACCTGGTTGGCGACGATATTGACCTGCACCAGGTCGCCCTGGCCGGCAGGTTCGTCGTGCACGGTGGTGGTGACCGGCGACTTGTCCGCCACCAGGTTTTCGAATTGCTTGGCGCCTGCGACCGTGATGTCGGTAATCGACTTGGTGACCGCAGGCTGGCCGCCCACGTACACGTCATCTGGCGCATTGATGGTGACGGTACCCGTGGCAGAGCCAGCGGCGATGAACACCTGGGTGCCACCGGTCAAGGTAACGGTCACGCCGCCGTGGCCAGTCACCGGCAGGTCGCTGTCTTCGCTGATCAAGGTCACGGTGTAGGTGATCTTCCCGCCTTCGACGACCGAGGTGTTATCCACAGCCAGCACAGCCGTGACTTTGCTGATGGTGTCGGTGACATCGACCGATGCAGGTGCGCCTAGCACCAGGTTCTCGAAGGTAGCATTCGGCACTTCGGCCTTGACGATGCCGATCTGGATCTTGCCTTCGTCCTTGAAGACGTCATCACCCTGGGCAGGTGCGACATAGGACTTGCTGGTCTCGCCGGCCTTGAACACAACAGTGGCGTTGTTGCTCAGGGTGACGGTGAGATCCTTGTCCAGCACGCGGTTCAGGGTCAGGGTGAACAGGGGTGGCGTGGCCTCGTTGACCGAGACCTGATTGGCCACGATGTTAACCAGAACCAGATCACCCTGGTTGTCATTGCCTGG
>NZ_JBICMI010000002.1:0-41745 GCF_043106155.1 Pseudomonas sp. FYR_7 | reverse complement strand
ACATGGATCGCGCCCCAGCATCCCAGGCTCAAATCACAGATTGGCAGGTCCACTGCTCGACACAATGTTTGAGTGATCAGGCAGAAACGCGCCCTCCGTGTGGGAGCGGCCTTGCGCCGCGATGGGCCGCATGGCGGCCCCCGGCGATTTGAGGTGCGGGCTGAAATCCTGGGGCCGCTTCGCAGCCCATCGCGGCCGGTCCGGCGCCCCGGCGAGGCCGCTCCTACAGTGGATCGCGTGACCTGGGAAGAATCGCACCAAGCCCCGAAACATTTTGAACCAAAAATCTCACCCCGCTCTCCATCCGTAAACGAAGCGGCAAAAAAACCGCGGCGAACCCCGGCACCCCCTTGTATGCACCCCGGGCCTTTTACTGCTGGTAGCGGAGCCTCAAATGATCCAAACCCCCTTGCTGATCGGTTTCATCGTCATGGCCCTGGCATCCCTGGCCATCTACATCAAAGGCGCACACTACGGCCCGCTTCTCGGCCACACCCTCATCCATGCCGCCGTCCCCTTCATCGCCGCCACCGCCTACCTGTGCATGTACCTGGGCGTCGGCAACCTGATCAAAGTCGACGGCAGCGTCACCTACCTGGCCCGCTACGTAGACTGGGCCTTCACCACCCCACTGCTATTGGCAGGCGTCGTCAGCTCCGCCTACTACGGCACCCGAGACCTGTACGGCAAAAGCGGCTACATCACCGCCATCGTCACCCTCGACGTCATCATGATCGTCACCGGCCTGATCGCCTCCCTGGCCCCTTATGGCGTGATCAAGTGGGTGTTCTTCGCCTGGTCCTGCGCCGCGTTTGCCGGCGTGCTGTACCTGCTGTGGAAACCTGTCGCCAGCATCGCCAGCCAACAACCCGGCGTCAGCCCTGCCTACCGCCGCAACGTAGGCTTTCTCACCGTGTTGTGGCTGATCTACCCCGTGGTCTTCGCCGTCGGCCCTGAAGGCTTCTGGGCCGTGAGCGATGCCACCACCGTGTGGGTATTCCTGGTGCTCGACGTGCTGGCCAAGGTCGTCTACGCCTTTACCTCCGAACGTAACCTGCGCGCCGTACCGGTAGGCCGAGGCTACTGAGCATGACCTGCACAGGGCGCACCTGGCGCGCCCTTGTGGGGCTGGCAATAGCGGCCAGCCTTGCAGGCGGGCTGGCGCCGCTGGCCTACGTGCTGCTGGTCGGGCTGGGGCTTGGCCTGCTGCATGGGGCCAGCGACCTGTACCTGGTCGAGCACGGGCAGCGCAGGCGCTTTGTGCTCAGCTACCTGGGCGTGGCCGTGGTGTGTGCCCTGGTCTGGCAAGTGGCGGGGGCGTTGGCGCTTACCGCCTTTTTATTGCTGTCGGTTTGGCACTTTGCCCATGAGGATGAGGTGTTTCAGCGGCGGCATGAGCAGATTGCGCTGGGGCTGTTCATCCTGGGCGGGCCTGCAGTGTTGCACCGTGATGCGGTAGCCGAGTTGCTCAACCTGGCGATGGCGGCCGGTGCCTCTTCTGCCTTGGGCGGATGGCTGGCGGTGACGCTGGCGTGTGCCGGGCTGATTGCGTTCGGTGTGCTGCTGATGAGCGCCTGGCAACGGCGTGACCTGCGGCTGGCGGTGACCTTGCTGCTGGTGGTGGTGACGCCGCCGTTGATTGGGTTTGCGCTCGGGTTCTACCTGCTGCATGCCGAACCCCAAACCCGTGTGCGCGAGCGCATGGTAGGTGCCTTATCGATAGGCGACTACCTGCATCGCACCTGGCCAGTGCTCGCTGGGGCAGGGGTATTTGCCCTGGTGGGTGGAGCTGTGTTCTGGCAGCAGGAACAGACCGGCATTCGGGCCCTGTTCGTGGTGCTGGCAGCGTTTGCACTGCCGCATATGGTGGTGTTGCCGCGTTTTCTCTCGGGGCGCGCAGTGCCTCAGGTGTCGGGCCCGGTTTGACATCCCCGGCGCGTAGGTGCGCCGGGGGCAGCCCCCCTAAGGCGCTCCGGTGTTCAATCAACAATGAAACGAAGGGTGCCGGATCAATTCGGCTTGGCCTCTGTCGCGGCATCGTCGCTTAATACAGGGGCGGCGACATGCACCTTGGCCTCGGACAACGCAATACAGCGATGGACGTAGCTATCGATCTTTTTCAATCCGACATCTCGGTAGCTCGCGGGACAGATCAATAACGTATCGCCGAAGCGGAACAGACGGAACCCTCTAACACTGTACAAACCATTGGACCCCTCATAGCTTTCCAGTTGCCACGTGGCGCTACTGAACACCTCTTTCGGGTAGTCCTTTTCGCTCAACACATAGCTAAGCTCGGTATTGTCTCTGATCTTGATCAGATTGGCGGCGGAGTAAACCCACAAGTCCACGAAGGCCGGCAACAGCATTGCATTAACGAAGACGCACCCAAGTAATGCCAATGCGGCTCGCCCGATGCGGCGTATCGCATCGCCCTCTGTTAGGTAAAAGACGAGGACTGGCGCTAGGTACAGCGTCATGATCAGCAAGCAGAGCGCGATAGCACCAATGGCTTCCTCATCACTCTCTCCGCCTCGCCAGGTCATGATGGCTAGCTGGGCGGGCATGACGCCACTCATCGAAGTGAATGCCAGCAGCACACCGAGCCAGCCAACGACGGCTGTGTAAAAGATTTTGCGATGAGCAGGTTTGCGGGGGCCAGGTGGCAGTTCCAGTACTTTCTCGTGCAGGGGCGGATTGCGGCGAAGCACAATCAGCAGCGCACAGATGGCAGCGACTACGACGATAGGGAAGAAGTAGGCTGGGGCCATGGTGTAACCAAAGATTGCGCCCAGCAGGTTGAGTGATAGCAGTAAATAGCCCCCAACTACGATCAGGCCAAAGCGTAAGGCGAGCTTCTTTTCCAGCTCTCTGTCAACGTTGCATACAGACATGCTCAGCGTGAAGACCCAAGAGGGTACCGATACGACGATCAGCAGAGAGGCGAGTACCAGCAGGCTGAAGAATAACCAGGCAACCAAGTTTGAGGGGTTACCTAACGAGCTCAAAATCAACTCCGGGTGATGGATTACCCAAAGGTACTTGGTGAGGAGCAAGATTGAGATAAGCGTTGAAACTACTGGCAGCCACCATTTGATATCGGCAAGCAGTTTGAATACTGCTTGCCGGGTGGAGTTGGGGGTAGAGGGGTCGGGCGGTGGGTTGGAGGATTGGTTTTGCTGGACGGTTGTGGACGTAGATTCGGCTGTCATGGGTATGTGTTTCTTCCTTGAGTACAGTTTTGTGCTTAGGGAATGCAAAGACACGTTTAGGTGCTTTACACGTAGCCGCCCTTGATATCCGCATGTTGGGTAGGCATTAGCGTTTCAGGGCAAGCATGGCGATAGGCAACGACATGCGAGGCTAAGGGTAGGGGCAAGGCACCGCAATAGGTACGGCGGATTTCGTGGGTCTTTGAGAAGCGGACTACGAGGAAAGAAAATAATCTGAAAGTTTCAGCTTGCTTTTGAGGTGGAGGCTGTAGGAACGCTAAACTTTCAGTGCTGAGACTACTGGCATGTTGATGCATCGCAATATCCGCGACGTGGCAGAAGGGCGCCCGCGGTGTCTGGATAGTTGTCGCTTCGCCAGAGTAGAAGGCGATAAGAAACGATAACGGCTTGGGCTTGGGTCGTTGGATTTCACGGCTCTTTTATGAGCTCCCGCAAGCTTCACCCACGAGCCATGTCCCGGCGCGATGAGCAGCTTCATTCCGCCGGGGATCTATAGGCTTAGCGCATCATGCCAAGTTCAGCGTCGTCCAGCAGGGCTTTGCCGAGTGCGCAGAGGTAGTGGGCGGCCCAGATCAGTTTGGGTTTGTCTTCCATCAAGCCTTCGAGCGTGAGGTCGCGGGCGTAACCCATCAATTCCGAAGCCTGTTCGCGGGCGTGTTGGCAAGGGATGCCGGGTTCGATGCGGAACAGTGCGTGGGTGTGGTTTTCGCCCTGGTAGAAGACGGTTTGGCCGAGGGTGCGGGGGGTGTCTGGGGTGGACATGGGTGTGGCTCCCTGAAGTTTTTTGGGCTGGCTGTTTGGCTAGGCAAGTTGATGACTGCCGTTTTGCTTGAGCCAGGGGCTTGAGGGTTAGTGCGTGGGGTGTCGCGAGGGAGGGTGGTGGATTTGCAGGAGGGCTGATTCCAGCAGGCGGCGCAGGGATTCCAGCTCGTGCATGGAGGCCATGATCAGTGGGGCTGCCGGGGAGCGGGGCTGCATGAGGAGGGCTTGTTGGGCCACGGCTTCGGCGCAGAGGGCGTAGTCGGCGGCTAGGGTTAGAGTGTCTTCCAGGGTGGCGGGTGTGGGTGGTGGGTCGGGGACGATCTTCAGCATGTTCTGGTCCTCAGTGGAGCGACCAACGCTTGCTGTCAAACAAGTGGTGGCAGCTGTGCATGGGTTGACAGACCGGTGAAGACCAAACCGGCGCACACGAGGTGCCCCACACACAGCCGCCATAGGCAATCCGCGTGTTTGGTCGTCATCAGCCTGTCAAAGCTAGTCGTTGATGTGCAACGACGTGCTGAGACTAAGGGGGTGGAAACACGACCGCAATGGGAAAGGTGGGTTGGGAGTATCTTTGGGAAATGGACTACAGGGAAGGGGGGAAGTCTGAGGTTTTTGGTGGTATGGGCTATCCCTGAGCCGCTAATGTTCTGTGATGAAAGAACAGCGGCTCTTCTACATCAAAGTACCCCACGATTAGAGGGGGGGTGGCTTTGTGGGATGGTTGTGGGAGATACGGCTGTCATGAACGTGGGTTTTTTCCTGGAGTGCAGTGATCGTTGCTATGGCGTGCAAAGAGCTCGCCGAATTCAGTCATAGAGCCAAGGTTTCAGCGCGGTTAAGTTAGCGATCACGACCTGCTGCGCTTCTGGCTTAGGGTCCAGGTTCTTGGGGTCTATTTGATAACGTTGCAGCACATATTTGACTAACGCCTGCCGGCTCGGAATCTCCAGCTGGCCATTCTGCATTCCGTAGTCACCCTCTATGATCGCCTTTTGCGCGGCATCAAGCCGCGGGTCGGGCTTCAGGATTACCGAAACCTCAGTGTTCCAGACTGTATCGCCTTCGATGCCGTTGCCATTGCCGTCCAGCAGGTCTGGCTTGCCGCGTATGCGGCTGAGCACGAAGTCGCGATAAGCGCCATTTTTCTCGCAGTAGGCTCGAACGTGCCAACGCATACCGGTATGGATCAGAGTGTGCGGTTCGATCAAGCGAATTTCAGGCTCGGGGTTGGCTAGCGAAACGTATTCGACTTCGAGTCGCAACCCTTCCCGGCAAGCCCGCAAAAGGGGCCTAAGCACCTCGGGCTGAATGCTTCGGTCGGGAACTTGCAACATCAATGTATGCGCATAGGCCAGCTTCAGCCCTTCGATGTGCGTGGCCCGTTCATTGTTCTGAGCAAGCATATCGAGGTAGGCGCTGGCGCTGAGGTCGATGAAGCGTGGTTTGAAGTGCAGCGTAGGTACGTAGCCTTTGATTCGCTTGTCATATGTCAAGTTTCTTGACGCATGCTCGCTAATGTAAGTGTTGATGTCTTTAGACGCTTGCTGGCGGCTGATGCCAAAGCTCTGCATCAGGTGGCCCGTGGTCAGCCGGCCTTCCCACCAAGCCACGGTTTCGATTAGGCGATAGCGAAGTGCCAGGTCCCAGCGGACCTGAGCGATGGATTGCTTACGTTTCATAGCCCCTCCGTGTGTTCCATAACTTTACCTGTATGAGTCAACACTATGGACCTGTAAGCTAAAGCTACATATCGTCTTCCTGGCATAGATTGCACATCGCTACTTTTTAGGGAGACGAATATGAGTCTGTATGACTGGCTGACCGCAGGTGCGCTGGGCTTGATTGGGGTGATCTTGGTCGTGCTGTTGGTGCAGTATCTCCGGCTGAGGGAGATCTGGATGGGCCTTAGCCGGTGTAGAGAAATGCTGCGTTGGGCCAAGATATTCGAGAGCGAGAACCGCGAACTAAAACGTAGCTTACGCGCCGAGCAGCGTCTTAGTGGGCAGCTCAAAGCGCAGGTGGACCGGTTGAGCGCAAGCGCCAAGATCAAAGAGAACGACTGATACCGATTCGCCCATGTCTTACACGCCGGAGTGCTCCAAATGCTGCTGGCGCAAGACCGTTGAACCGGCAGCGATGCGCTGCAACCGGGGGAATGGTGCAGCAGCTGTCCACGGTGTAATGGCCAAGTACGCAAGAAAATACTGAGTGGGCCGATACAACGTTTAGTCGCTTAATGGTGGCTGTCGGCGCGGCGAAGGTGAACTTGACAGCCATAGTGGCAAAATGCGATTTACCGATCTGAATTGGATCCAGCCTAGAATGAACAGGGAACGATATGAGTAGGGCTCAAGATTTCTCCAAGCTGTACGCTCGGGTAGCGAATGACATTGCCACTGCGCTGGATGATGTCTCCCGGCTGGACGTGAGTAATGACAAAGGCAACACCCACCTTGCCAACGTCAAGAAAAAGCTTGGCGAAATGAAGTCGCGCTTCGACGGCGAAATCACCTATCTGGAGAAGCACGCCGAGTGGGAAAACTTCACCATCGCATTCTTCGGGGAAACCAACGCTGGCAAGAGCACTATCATCGAAAGCCTGCGGATCCTGTTCGAAGAGAAAAAGCGTCAAGCGCTGATCGAGCGTAATCAGGCGACCGCCAAAGACATCCAGGCGGTATTTTCTAGCAAAAGCGATGAGCTGATTGAAGAACTCAGCACACGCTACGTGAATTTCTGCGAAGACATCGCCTCTTTAGGCGACGATATCGGAGCGCTGGTCAACCAGACTCACCGTGATTTGGTGAGTACCCGCGAACAGCTGTTGCACACCCAGCAGGATCTCACTCAAAGCGAAGAGCGGCTGACCAGTGCGAATACCGATTTAGAAAGTACCCGCCAATCGCTGCAGAATAGCGAGGCGCGGTTGAGCCAAAGTCAGCTGGCGCTCACTGAGACTCAAAGTGCGATGCAGCAGGTCGAGCTTCAGTTGCAAGGCATGCGGGCCGATTTCCAGCGTAACCAGCAACAGCTGACCGAGCAAAGTAATCAGTTGCAGGCGACTCAAACGCAACTGAGCGAATGCCAACGCCATGGCGAAGCCACACGCGTCGCGCTTGAGCAGAGTGGGAAAATGAAATTGTGGTTCGGGCTGTTCGGCGGCGTGGTGATCGGTACTATTGTCGGTGCCGTGGGCTATATGCAGTTGATGTGAGCCGGGGCGGTGATCGCCTTGAACTGACTTTCATTTCATAGACTCCGGACTCCCCATGCGCGAACAACATTCTTTGAGCGAGCTGGTCAGCGACAGGCTACCCACTCTGCTGAAGCAACAGCAACAACTTGAGCGCCTGCAGCGCGTTGCCGGCCAAGTCGATGGCGAGATCGTCGGCACCGGTCAGGAAGACTTCACTCAGGACAACGTCGTTTATCACTTCACCCACCAAGGCAAGTCGTTCCAATTGATCGATGTGCCAGGCATCGAAGGCAACGAAAAGAAATACGAAGCAATGGTGCAAGCTGCCATCGCTAAGGCTCATTTGGTGTTCTACGTCAACGGCACCAACAAAAAGCCCGAACAGAATACCGCGCAGAAGATCAAGCACTACCTGAACCGAGATGCCAAGGTGTATGCCATCTGCAATTTGCGCGGCAAGGGTGACACCTACGAATTCGAGCGCGACCGCGAGTCGCTTGAGCAGACCCACAAAGACGCGGCAGCGATGCGCGACCAGACCCAAGAAGTGCTTGAAGACATGCTCGGCGCCGAACTGGTCAGTGGCTGCCAAACGCTGCAAGGGCTGCTGGGCTTTGCCAGTGTAGCCTTCGATCAGCGAGGCCTAACCAGCATCCACCCCAGCCGTACCGACTTGCTCAAGTCTCAGCGCACCTACTTGCAAGACTTTACCAGCCAGCAGGCCATGCGCAGCTTCAGTCGGTTGGATCAATTGCAGGATGTCATCGGCAACAGCTGCGCCAACTTCGAGATGGACATTGTCGAAAGCAACAAGCGCAAAGTGCTGCGCCTGTTGCAAGACACCGTCAATGACCTGCAAAAGCAGCGTAACGAGCACCAGGCTTTCTCCGAGAAAATCGGTGCCGAGGTCCAGGAGTGTCAGGACGTCATCCGCAAAAGTTTCGATGAGCTCAAAAGCAGCTTCAACTCCAAGCGCAATAGCGCTTTGAATCGTTTCTTCAATGAACTGAACTCGGCAGCCCGTGAAGCGGTTGAAGAGCATTTCAGCGATAAAGAAGATGTGGAGCGGGTAATTCAACAGCATGTCAGCAAGGGCCAGGATCGGTTAGGCAAGCGCTTGGAAACCATCCAGCAGCAATTGCTTGAGGACCTTACCCAAGCCATCGAACGCGCGCTCAAACGCCTGCAAGAAAATGCCAAGCGGGTGAACTTCCAACAGCAGTTGAGCGAAGCGGCGAACAACTCGTTGTCGCTCTCCAGCGCCATGAGCGCCATCAGCTTCAACTTCTCCGACGTCGGCAGCTTCCTGCTCAGTGTTGGCGGCTATGCACTCAGCGGCTTTGGCATAGGCACCGTATTCCCAGGGATAGGTAACATAGTCGGGGCAATCGTCGGCGGCGTATTCGGCCTCTTGGCTGCGGGCTTGAGCTACTTCTTTGGTGGGCGCGGCAAAAAAATCGCTGAAGCCCAAGAACAGGTGGCCAAGGCAATTCAGACCGAGCGCGAAAAAGTCACCAAGACCTTTGCCGCCGACACCAATGGGATGCTGGCAAAAATCAGCGAGCAGATCGAAGACAGCGTGCTGCGACACCTCAAAGACGAGCGCCGGAAGATGGCCGATGTCACCGCCCTGTTCGATGAAAAAATCGCTTCGATCCAGGCCCTTAAACAGCAAGTGGAAGCCAAACCCCATGGAACAATTTAAACAGTTCAACGCCAGCAAAACCGAGGTCATCAAGTCGCTCGACAACCTGCACAAGCTAGTTGGCGCGCTTGAAGAATTGGGCCTAGATGTTTCGCAAGATATCGACAAAATCAAGAAAGCCATTGGTGACGTGCAATCCGATGCCCTACGTATCGCCTTGCTCGGGGCATTTTCTGATGGCAAAACTAGCGTGGTCGCCGGTTGGCTTGGCCAGGTAATGAAAGACATGAAGATCGACACCAACGAGTCCTCGGACGCGCTGGCGATCTACCGCCCTGACAGCCTCCAGGACCGTTGTGAAATCGTCGACACACCTGGCCTCTTCGGTGACAAAGAGAAGGCGGAAAACGGTGCCTTGGTGCAATACGGCGATATCACCAAGAATTACATTTCCGAAGCACACCTGATTTTCTATGTTGTCGATGCCACCAACCCGTTGAAAGACAGCCATCAAGACATCGTGCGTTGGGTGCTACGAGACCTGAACAAACTCAGCTCGACCGTTTTCGTTATCAATAAAATGGACGAGGTTGCCGACTTACGCGATCCCGAGGAATTCGAGCAACAGAGCGCCATCAAGAAAACGAACCTGCTGAACAAACTGCAGCGCTTCGTCGAGCTAACGCCTGCAGAACGCGAAGCGATCAACGTGGTGTGCGTGGCTTCCAACCCCAACAGTCGCGGACTGGACTTCTGGCTGGAGCAAAAGGACCTCTACGACCAGCGCTCGCGTATTGGCGAACTCAAGCTGGTTACTCAACAAGTGCTTGACGGTAGCGGCCGCGATACCTTGATCAAAAAGACCGGCATCGATGTAGTGCGCGATGTACTGAGCAAGAAGATCGCCGTCGCTCAAGACGAGCTGATCAAGTTCAGGCTGCTAGCCGATAACCAGCGTCTCGATTCGGCGCGCATTCGAGAGGACATTGCGGAGGGCAAGCGCAAGGTTCTGGCTACCGTCGGCAACCTCTACGAGGAACTGAACAACCTCGAAACCGACTTGCTCAACTGCATTCGCACGTTGCCCCGTGACCAGGTGCACGCGTTCCTAGAATCGAGAATTGGCTTCACCAAGGAGGATATTGGCGAAAAGTTGCGTTTTCGCATCGATCACCTATTCAGCACCGCGTTCAATCAGTCGTCCAGCATCATGAATGGCATCAGCGCGAAGATCGAACATCAGCTCGATAGTTCTTCCGACTTCGCCGACAGCATTGCGGCGTCTGCCTTGACAGCCTCCAGCCGAGCGTTGAGCGCGGTTTCCAAAATTCCGGTCGAAAGCATCAAAAACGGGGTGTTCCTCGCGCGGGAAACGCTAAAGAACCTCACGGGTTACGTTTACAAGTTCAAACCCTGGGAAGCGACTAAGCTAGCGGCCAATATCAGCCGTTGGGCTGGGCCGATCGGTGCAGGGATTCAAGTGCTGAGCGACGCCATCAGCTTGGTCCAGCAGCAACGTGCGGAGGCCGAACTGAAGCAGTTGCAGAGTGATTTGGCTGAAGTAGTGAAGAGCCACTTTGCTGAGCCGATGAAGTTGCTTCAGGACCATGAAAAGGTGATGGAGATTTTCGCGCCTCAGATCAAAGCGTTCGAGAAGATTTTGCTGGAGCAGGAGCGAAGCTTGGAAGACTTGCGCAGACGGCAGGAGCAATTGGCGGAGTTGGAGAACCATCTGACCCAGGCGTTTGGCGCGCGTGCGCCGATTGAGGGTGAGTATCAGGTGGTTTGATAGCCAGGTTCCCAAGTATCTCCACGCTCATCGGCCCTGGGTGCTCTCGATGGGAGCACCCAGGGCCGCGAGCATGCAGCGCAGCATTGATTGAACATAAGGAGCCTGGATGTCCATCCCAGATTTTCAAACCATCATGCGCCCGGTATTAGAATCGGTGCGCGACGGCGTAGAGATGCCGCTGGGCGCGTTGCGCGAGCACATCGCTGATGTCTTCCAGTTGAGCGAGAACGAGCGCAAAGAGCGCCTGCCATCGGGGCGCCAGACTGTGATCAACAACCGAGTAGGCTGGGCTCGGACCTACCTGAATAAAGCCAGTTTGCTGACTATTCCAAGCAAAGGGATGGTACAGATCACCGCGCGTGGTCGGGAAGCGCTAGCCAATGGGCCCGAGCGGCTCACCGTGACTTGGTTGAAGCAATTTCCAGAATTTGCCGACTTTCACACAGCTAAACCACAAATGGTTGATGTGCTGGAAGGGATAGAGCCCGCGGTGCCCGAAATTACGCCAGACGAGCAAATGGCGCAGGCGCATCAGGCGCTTTTGCAATCGTTGGCTGATGAAATTCTCATACAAGTGAGGGCGTCAACGCCGACTTTTTTTGAGCAGTTGGTTGTTGATTTGATGCTTGCCATGGGCTACGGCGGGTCGCGAAGAGAGGCAGGTAGAGCGACACAGGCCACCAACGACGATGGAATTGACGGGATAATCAAGGAAGACAAGCTCGGCCTAGATGTGATCTACCTGCAAGCCAAGCGCTGGACTAACACCGTACATCGGCCCGAAATCGATAAATTCATCGGCGCGCTGACTCGGCAGCGGGCGCGCAAAGGTGTTTTTATTACGACCTCGGAGTTTTCGATGGGGGCTCGGGAGGCCGCACTTGGGTTGGATACCAAGGTGGTGCTGATTGATGGCGTCGAGCTGGCGCGGTTGATGGTTGAGAATAATTTGGGGGTTAGTGTGAAGCAGGTTTATGAGGTGAAGCAGATGGATAGTGATTATTTTGGGGAGGAGTGAGGGGAGGGGGGTAGTCGGGCGTGTGGGAAATCAGCAGCCCTATTACCCATTCTCGAATGCTCCGTTTATAGCCCTTCGCTTTAAGTCACCCAGTCTATCTCGCTTGACGCTGTAAACAGCCAAATGTCAGTAATTCATCAGCTAGGGCTGCAGTTGCGGAAGGTTACACACCTCAAGTCGGTGGGGGCTCGGTGCTGAACAGCGCGCCAGCATGTTCGATGAGTTCGACGCAGAAGTATTTTGCTGCAATCACTATGGCTTCTTTTCTGACGTTGGTAGCGCTTGGTGCGTGGATGTCTCAGTGGTGCCTGAATCCACGCTCGCTCCCCCAGTGAACCCGCGCAAAAAACACCACAGCCACGGCGGGTATCAATGCTGAGTAGCCGGGTTTCAACGCGGTCTTGAAATTAGTCATCCAGCGGCCGGTTATATGCTTGCCCATTAGCTCGGGCAACGCCGACAGCATGTTCCAGTCTGCTGATTGCTTGATGTTGAGCGTCCTGCCGATGACTGTCAGCGTTTGGGAGGTTTCCACCCCTGGAGCAGAAACTGGAGCCTTGACGTAGGAGGCCAAGGTCAAGCGCTTAGCCAGCGCGTCGACATGGCTGAAATAGGTGTCGGCAGACATGGCCTTAACTGCGGCAATAGGCGAACTGCTGAAGGGATGACCCTCCGGGAACGCGTTGTCGAACACTTGCCGAACCAACAGCGCCTCTAACTCCACTACAGCGCCGCAACGTTGTCGGTCATTGCCTAGGTCGAAGTGTTCCGCCAGCATGTCCAGCAGCGCGGAATAGGCAATACCCCGGCCCCGCAGGAAATTCACCATGCAGTGGCCACCCAGGTGCTGCATTTCGCGGACGAAGGAGTACAGCGGCTGTTGCTCATCAATGCTGGTCCAACTGCTGGTTTTGAGGTGTTTGATGCCTTGTGCCAGTACCTCTCGTGGGACTCCTTGGAGCAGGCCATATAACAGAACGTCGTTAAGCACCGGGTCTTGCACGTGAGGCTGGCCGAGTTGTTGGCCGTTGAATCCGGAAAACCTTGTGCGCATTAGTACGTCGTGCAGTTTCGGCCAGTAATCCAGGTGGCCGAATTTAGTCATTTCAACGTTTTCAAAGGGCTTAACTTGATGCCGTCCTAGGCACTTTTCATCGGCATTAAGCAGCAACACTCTGTCTGACTTGGAGTAGGCGTTGATTACACGTTTCGCGGTGTCATTCAGCGTTTGTGCTTCATCCGTCGACACTTCTACAGCAGCAGCCATCAGCAGCACGTCATTGATGACCAGGTCGCACGCATCGAGGTTTTGGGCCAGTTTGCGCAGCGCGCTGATCACCACTCGTCCGCCCAAAGAGTGGCCAACAAGGTTTACGTGGGTAACGTAGGGGTAGTGCTCCAGCAGGTAGTCCCCCAGCTCATCGAGCAGGGCTTCGCCAACGAGATTCGCGCGTTTGCGGGACACCGCGAAATGCACGGCCCGGTCTCCGGCAAACGCTGCCAGCGTAGCTGCAGGGTGCAGGCGTGAGGCGCCGAAGATGAAGTTGCGCGAAAGCTTGTTGATTGAACCGACGTGGCTGGACTCCCAAAACGCCAGCAGGTTGATATCGGTATTCAAGGTCTGCGGAATCTGGCTGACTAGCAGTGTCCGGTCGGTGAAGTTGTGGCCCGCAGAGTAGCCGTGGATAAACACGTTGGCGGTGGTGGCAGTGCTGTTGAAGGATTGGGTGGTGAAACTGAAGTGCTGAGGTTTCAAGGGCGAGAGCTCCGGGCGAGGGCGGGATCCACAGGGGCTTAGCATGTCAGGCTTGCTGGCAGACTGCCAGCTTGCTGGCGCAATCCACATACAGTGCTGTGGGCAATCAGCGTGTTTGGTCCTCATCAGTCAGTTAAAGCTGGCCGTTAATATGCGATGACGTGTTGAGCCGGAGGGGTTGGATAAACGACCGAAATGGGAAAATGGGTTGAGAATATTTTTGCGAAATGGACTGTAGAACGGGAGGGTTCAGAGATTTTGGGTCGTGAGAGCTATTCGTAAACTCGGTATCAGGGATGTCCGGCCGTTGATATGATTCACGGAATATGACATGGGCGCTCGTTTCAAGCGATATTGGCATAGCGGTTTCCAGATCCCAAGTGCCGACATGTGCTCAAAAGTAATTTGAAACTTCGCTGTGCCGGGGTGATCTGAATTTGACTCTTATTTTACTGAAATACATAAGAAAATATCGGTTTAATATTTGCATGGAATACCCATTGGAATACCGGTTGGCTGGAATCGTACTCTGGATGCCTCAGCGCTCACTGAGGCTGATCGCGTGATATCTGTCGATAAAAGGCTTTCGGTCATCGGTAAGGGATACACCAGCGTCAGCCTCTATCCGCGGGGGATGACTGGCAAATTTTCTTCGGTGGTGACTGCCTGCTAGATCAGCCCAACGGCAGCCATCAGTAACCCGCGGCGTGTGAATGCCCGTAGAGCCGAGGTGCATGAAGAAACTTAACCAGTGGAGGTGGCGCCGGCTGATAGGCTTAGGCAGCGTGGCTTTGCTGTTGAAGTGGGCTACCGGCCACTGGGGACCGAAGATGTGGATCTGATCAGCCACCTGGATGGTGTAGTGCGGCTCTTGGAGGTCAAGTCGTTGTACATCCGTTCGACCATCCATGAAGTCTGGCTCCATCGCACCCACACGTTGGGCAAAGCGGCATGGCAATTACGGCGCAAGCAGGTAGCTGTACTCAGTATCCTGGTGGCTGATCAACAGGTGTGGGCTGGCTTGAGTCATCCAGCTCAGGGTCTTGAGGCGGGTATGCGTGCCTGCAGTCCGTTAAAACCAGGAAATGAGCTCCCTTGGTTTGGTCTGCTGAGTATGGGGCATTGGCTTTTCCCTCGTGCCCTCGGCTGGACGTGCGAGGCATCCTCAGGCGAAGAAAATTTTGATGCCAAGTCGATAGCAGGTAAATTGGCAGTTTTGCCCCGCGCAACATTATTAGGATTCTTACAGTTAATGTTTGAACAAGCGTTCAAGAATATCGACGACGCGCTCTGGAAAGAGAGCGGCTGTACCACCGAGCTTGATTACACCGAGCAAACCTCTTGGTTGCTTTTCCTCAAGTATCTGGACGGGCTGGAGCAGGACAAGGCAAGCGAGGCCCTGCTTGAAGGTAAGTACTACTACTACATTTTAGATCCAGCCTACCGCTGGAGTACCTGGGCCGCTCCTAAGGATGCGAATGGCCTGCTCGACCACAACAGCGCACTGACGGGCGACGATCTGATCGATTTTGTGGATCGCAAGCTCTTTCCTTATCTGCATGGTTTCAAACAGCGTGCAGCTGGGCCGGACACCATCGAATACAAGATCGGCGAGATCTTCGGAGAGATCAAAAACAAGATCCGCAGCGGTTACACGCTACGAGACATTATCGATCACGTCGATGAGCTGCGCTTTGGCTCACAGGTCGAGAAGCACGAGCTTTCGGCACTCTACGAAGAAAAAATTAAACGTATGGGTAACGCTGGGCGTAACGGCGGCGAGTACTACACCCCGCGCCCGCTGATCCGCGCCATGATCCAGGTAGCTGCGCCGAAGATAGGTGAACGTATTTATGATGGCGCCTGTGGCTCGGCAGGCTTTCTCTGCGAAGCGCACGATTTCCTCCGCGCCAAGCCCAATCTGAGCACTAAAGACCTGGAAACCCTGCAGAGGCGTACCTTCTACGGCAAGGAGAAGAAAAGCCTCGCCTACGTGATCGCGATCATGAACATGATCCTGCACGGCATCGAAGCGCCTAACATCCAGCACACCAACACCTTGGCCGAAAACATCGCCGACGTGCAGGAGAAAGACCGCTTCGAAGTGATCCTCGCCAACCCTCCTTTCGGCGGTAAAGAGCGGCCCGAGGTGCAGCACAACTTCCCGATCCGTACCGGCGAAACGGCTTTTCTCTTCCTGCAGCACTTCATCAAGATGCTCAGGGCTGGTGGCCGTGCGGCCATCGTTATCAAGAACACATTCCTCAGCAATTCGGACAACGCTTCGGTCTGCCTACGCAAGCTGCTGCTAGAGAGCTGCAATCTGCACACAATTCTGGATTGCCCCGGCGGAACCTTTCAGGGCGCGGGCGTCAAAACCGTCGTGCTGTTCTTCGAGAAAGGCGCACCTACGCGCAAGATCTGGTTCTACAAGCTCGATCCCGGCCGCAATATGGGCAAGACCAACCCCCTCAACGACGCGGATTTGCTGGAATTCATCCAGCTGCAGAAGTCGTTTGCCGACTCCGACAAGAGCTGGAGCGTGGATGCTGCCAGCATCGACGCGACGAGCTACGACTTGTCGGTGAAGAATCCGAACAGCGGCGAAGAAATCACTCACCGCAGCCCGCAGGACATCCTCGACGAAATCGCCGCGCTGGATGCCGAGAGCACCGATGTATTGGCGAAAATCAGGGCGATACTATGAAAGCAGGGTGGCAGTCCAAGCCATTTGAGGAGTGTATCGCTAAAGTTAAATACACCCGAAAAATTCCTCGCCAGGATTTCCTTGACGATGGTGCATTTCCTATCGTTTCGCAAGAAGCCGAGTTCATAAACGGCTATTGGAATAATGAGGCCGACTTATTCAAGGTCAGCACTCCGCTGGTTGTTTTCGGAGATCACACAAAGTGTTTGAAGTACATTGATTTCGATTTTGTTCTGGGGGCCGACGGAGTAAAAATTCTTCAGCCTAAAGACTTCCTGCTCCCGAAGTTTTTCTACTACCAACTACAGGCAGCGTCTCTGGGTTCGCTCGGTTATGCGCGTCATTACAAGCTATTGAAAGAGCTTAAAATCGCCTACCCAGCGAAGCCAGAACAACAACGTATCGTCGCCATCCTCGACGAAGCCGTTACCGCCATCGCCGAGGCCTGTTCCGCTGCCGAGCAAAATCGCCAAAACGCCCGCGAGCTCTTCGAAAGCCACCTCCAGTCCGTCTTCAGCCAGCGGGGCGAGGGCTGGAGGGAGACAACGGTTGGTCAGTTGGTCCGGGATGGGCTCATTGCAAAACCCCAGGACGGTAATCATGGAGAGATTCATCCCACAAAAGCCGACTATGTCGAGGTTGGCATACCGTTTGTTATGGCTGCAGATCTTTTAGGTGGGCGTGTTGATACAAAGGGGTGCCGATTCATTTCCGAACAGCAAGCTCGATCGCTTCGAATTGGCTTCTCAGTCGATCAAGATGTGCTTCTTTCCCACAAAGGAACCATTGGAAGGGTCGCTATTCTTGAAATAGACCAAGAGTTTGTAATGCTAACGCCGCAAGTTACCTATTATCGGGTGCTGAATAAGTCAGAAATTTCAAATCACTACCTGTATTTTTATTTTCATAGCCCTAAATTCTTAGCCCAGATCGAGCATGTGGCTGGAGCTGGTTCGACTCGTGCCTACATCGGCATAACGAAACAACTCGATTTAAAAATACTGCTTCCTCCAATTGCGATTCAACAGCAGCTTGCCGTGCAATTCGAAGCGCTCCAGGATGAGTCTCGTTATCTTGAATCTATCTATATGCGCAAGATCACCGCGCTGTACGAGCTGAATCAATCTCTGCTGCATCAAGCTTTCAGCGGCAATCTGTAAAAGGACTTTCCCAATGGCCACCCAGCGTTACTCCGTTACACCGCATCCGGTTGAAACCCTGCTGACCTGGGTGAAGTCCGGTGAGATTGCGATTCCGGAAATTCAGCGGCCTTTCGTCTGGGAGGCTACACGGGTGCGCAACCTGCTTGATTCGCTCTATCAGGGCTACCCGGTCGGTTATCTGATCGCGTGGCGTAATCCGACAGTGAAGCTGAAGGACGGCACTGTTTCTGCGGGCAAGCGCATCCTGATTGACGGGCAGCAGCGAGTCACTGCGCTCATGGCGTCACTGCTGGGCGTGGAGGTGCTGACTGAGGATTATGAAACCGTCCAAATCCGCATCGCGTTCAACCCTCAGACCGAGAGCTTTGAGGTAAGCAACCCGGCAATCCGCAAAAACGTAGCTTGGCTGCCGGATGTGGCCGCGGTGTTCAACCCGACGACGAGCGTATTCCAACTGGTGAGTGAGTACTGCACTGCCAATCCAGGCTGCTCGCAAGATGTGGTCTTCAAGGTGATCGAACGTCTTCGCGGCATCGTGCATAACCACGTAGGCATTATCGAGCTGGCAGAAGACCTGGACATCGAAACGGTGACGGAAATTTTCATCCGCGTAAATTCGGCTGGGGCCCAGCTCTCACAAGCTGACTTCGCGATGTCGAAGATTGCAGTGAACGAGGGCTTTGGCGGTAATGTGCTGCGCAAGGCCATCGATTACTTCTGCCATCTGGCGGTGGCACCTGACTTCAAGGCCAAGATAGAGAAAGGCGACACTGCCTTCGTGGGCTCGGAGTTCTACAGCAAGATGAAGTGGATCTGCGATGCAAATGACGACATCTACGACCCCACCTACACCGACATGCTACGCGTGGCTTTTACTTCGGAGTTCGGGCGCGGCAAGCTGCAGGATCTGGTTGCCTTGCTCTCAGGCCGGAATTTCGAGAGCAAACAGTTTGAAGATGCTATTGCCGAACAGTCATTCGCCAAGTTGAAGGATGGCATTCATGCCTTCATCAGCGAGACCCACTTCAAGCGCATCACGATGATCTTGCGCTCGGCGGGCTTCATCACGAGCGACATGATCAGCAGCCAGAACGCGGTGAACTTTGCCTACATTCTGTATCTGCGTGGGCGTAAGGAGGGGGTGACTGCCGCAGAGCTGGAGCAACTGGTGCGGCGCTGGTTTGCGATGTCGGTGCTGCGCGGGCGTTATAGCGGCTCGCCCGAGTCGACCTTCGATTTTGACATCCGGCAGATCGAGAGCCGGGGCGTGAAAGCCGTGGTGGAGACAGTGATCGCAGCCGAGCTGCCAGATAGCTTCTGGACAGGCATGCTACCGCAGTTCATGGCCACATCGTCGGTCAAGAGCCCGTATTTCCTTTGCTATAAGGCGGCGCAGGGGAAGCTGGGCGATAAGGGATTCCTTTCGACCAACATCACCGTTACCGATCTGCTGCTGAATCGCTCGGATATTCATCACGTCTATCCACGTCAGCACCTGAGGAGTAAGGGCTTGAGTGCAAGCATCTACAACCAGATCGCCAACTATGTGGTGGCCCAGAGCGAAATTAATATCGCGATCAGCGCCACGGCGCCGGAGGTCTATTTTAAGGAGCTGGCCGCACAGTGCAACGGCGGTTCCTTGAAGTATGGTGGTATCACCGACGAAGCGATCATGCGTGAAAACCTGCGCATGAACTGCATCCCTGAAACCATGCTGGACGGTGATATCAAAGATTTCAGCGAGTTTATGGAAGAGCGCAGGAAGCTGATGGCATTGAAGATTAAAGCTTGGTTTGAGGTGTTGTGATGAACGAAGCCGAAACGAGAGCCGAATATATTGACCCCGCACTTGCTGCTGCAGGCTGGGGCGTGGTTGAAGGTAGCCGTATTCGCCGTGAGTACCCGATCACCCTGGGGCGCATCGAGGGCAATGGCAAACGTGGCAAGGCACTTGCCGCTGACTACGTGCTGGAGTACCGCAACACCAAACTGGCGACGGTAGAGGCCAAGGCCTGGCATCAGCCTTTGACTGAGGGTGTTGGGCAGGCAAAGAATTACGCGAGCAAACTCTCGATTCGATTTACCTACGCCAGCAATGGCCAGGGTATCTACAGCATAGATATGCACACAGGGGCGGAAGGTGAGCTGGAGGCGTTCCCTTCACCTGAGGAGTTGTGGCACGCCACCTTTGCGGCCGAGAACGCCTGGCGTGACCGTTTTGCTGTTGTGCCCTTTGAAGATAAAGGCGGCTACTGGCAAGGCCGCTACTACCAGGATATCGCTATCGAGCGGGTGTTGGCTGCGCTCGCTAATGGACAAGAGCGCATCCTGCTGACACTGGCAACCGGTACGGGTAAAACCTTTATTGCTTTCCAACTGGCGTGGAAGTTGTTCCAGAGTCGTTGGAATTTGACTGACTGGAAGTCTGAAGCTGATCCGTCACGCCGGCCGCGCATTCTGTTCCTCGCCGACCGCAATATTCTCGCTGACCAGGCTTACAACGCTTTTTCAGCCTTCCCCGAAGATGCACTCGTAAGAATCGCACCGGACGAGATCAAGAAGAAAGGCAAGGTGCCGAAGAACGGAAGCATTTTCTTCACAATCTTCCAGACCTTTATGAGTGGCCCGGGTGAGACTCCGCATTTTGGTGAGTACCCGGCGGACTTCTTCGACTTCATCATCATCGACGAGTGCCACCGGGGCGGTGCAAACGACGAAAGCAACTGGCGCGGCATCCTCGAATACTTCTCGCCCGCCGTGCAATTGGGCCTTACTGCTACGCCGAAGCGAAAGGATAACGCCGACACCTATGCCTACTTCGGCGAGCCGGTGTTCATCTATTCGCTCAAGGACGGCATCAACGATGGCTTCCTTACACCCTTCCGCCTGAAGCAAATCGCCACCACGCTGGATGACTATGTATTCACCTCGGACGACACTGTGGTGGAAGGCGAGATCGAGGCCGGAAAACGCTACGAAGAGAAGGATTTCAACAAGATCATCGAGATCAAGGAGCGCGAGAGGAAGCGCGTCGAGATCTTCATGAACGAAATCGACCAGACAGAAAAAACCATCGTCTTTTGTGCCACGCAAACACATGCACTGGTCGTGCGCGACTTGGTCAACCAGATGAAGAAGAGCGCCGACCCTAACTATTGCCAGCGAGTGACTGCACATGATGGTGCGCTGGGTGAGCAATGGCTGCGCGACTTTCAGGACAACGAAAAGACCATCCCGACCATTCTGACCACCTCTCAGAAGCTCTCGACTGGCGTGGATGCGCGTAACGTACGCAACATCGTACTCATGCGGCCGGTGAATTCTATGATTGAGTTCAAGCAGATCATCGGGCGCGGCACCCGGCTTTACGATGGCAAGGACTACTTCACGATCTACGACTTCGTTAAGGCTCACCACCACTTCAGTGATCCGGAGTGGGATGGCGAGCCGGTAGAACCAGAAGCCTGTAAACAGTGCGGAAATATACAGTGCACCTGCGAGAAGACGTCTCCTAAGCCCTGCGCGACCTGCGGTAATATGCCCTGCACATGCCCAAAGGAGCCCTGCCAGAAATGCGGAAACCACCCTTGTATCTGCACGAAAAAGGCGAAGGTGAAGCTCGCAGATGGCAAGGAGCGTCAGATCCAATTCATGACTGCGACCAGTTTCTGGCATCCAGATGGGACCCCCATGTCTGCCACGCAGTTCATGGAAGCACTATTCGGCAAGTTGCCTGAGTTTTTCAAGAACGAAGATGAGTTACGAGCCCTCTGGAGCGCTCCGGACACTCGACGAAAGTTGCTGGATGGGCTCGCAGAGAAAGGATTCGGAAAAGATCAGCTTGCCGAAATGCAGAGGATCATCAAAGCTGAAAATAGCGATATTTTCGATGTGCTGGCCTTTGTTGCCTATGCCGACACCCCGCTCACCCGTGAGCAGCGGGCTGAGCGGGCGAAGGTTGTGATCAGCAAAGAGTATGGCGACAAGCAGCAGGCCTTTTTGACATTTGTACTTGCCCACTACGTCAGCGCCGGCGTGGATGAGCTCGATGAAGTCAAACTGGGGCCACTCTTGAAGCTCAAGTATAACAACGCAATTGCGGATGCGTTTGCAGACCTTGGAGATCCCGATAGTATACGGCAAGCGTTTTTGGGCTTTCAGCAGTACCTTTACCAGGCTGAGCTGCGCGGATGAATCACGCCGGGCTAGGCCTCGCTTGGACCAGGTTTTGGTCAAAGAAAAACGTGTGAAACAAGAGGGATGTTAATGCCTCCCTCTTTGTTTCGCCATTATATGACGTTGACGTGATTAGCCAGCCGTTGTAGCTTTGCTTATTGATTACCGCGAAGTGCAGCTACGGTGCTGTTGGCGCTGGACAGGCGGTTTTGTGCGGTGCTGATGGCGACTTTAGAGCGTCTAACTATGTCGCGTAGATCCGCCGCATAGCTGGCCAACACTTTCCGATCGGTCTGCCGCGTATCAATGATACTTTGCCATTTTTCGGAACGGCGCCATGTGATGAATGCTTGTCAGCGAGCACAATACGCTTTGACCGACCGGTCGCCGCCGTCGACGAACATGTCTTAATACGCTAGCGACCTTGCGTAGCTCAATCGCTTGGCGTAGGCGAGATTACAACGATTTTTCCTATCCACCAATGCTATATACACTCACCTGATCTTCTGCTCTCCAGCCCTCGCCCCAAGTCACTCTGCCAAGAATGCTGAGTGTTATCAAAGATCAAGACCCCCGCGGCCTTTGGTCATGTCCATTCACGTAGGGCTAGCGGCTCCTTACGTCCGGGGGCAAGGGTATCTTCTGATCTGACTTTTTCGGGATTTCGTGAGGAGCCTAATAAAAGCCGTCTCCATCGCCGTCACGACGCTCGCTGTAAAACGTAAACAACACGAGCTGTTCCTCCGGTTCGTAAAACATCATTATCAGATCTGCGCCCCAGTACTGGTAATGGTGTGCAGGCACACTGGCTACATGATGAAACGGACGGCCAGCGGGGCTGATGGGATATCCGGCAGTGATACCGCCGTTTTCGATCGGCGCATAGCCAAGCGTAAGGCTGGAAATGGGAAACTTCGAGAAATCCGCCACGCCACCGATTTGCTCGACAAACGCCATTCGCTCAAGGTCGTACTGGGGGTAATTCTCTGCCAGTTCTGATGGTGAGAAAAGCCGCCCCGTCTTTTGATACATTTTTTTGGCTGCCGCGTAAGCAGCTTTTTGATTCGCATATAGCGATTCTAGGCGCTCGCGAGCCTCTACATATGGGTCTTCCAGATGCTCATTGTCCCTATGAAGGAAAAAATAGCGTGGATCGCCCATCAGGCGGTATCGCCCTTCCTCTACCTTGAAACCAATCCAGTTGGTGTGCAAAAGAATGGAGTGGTAATCAGTATCCTCGGTCGCTTCACCAACTTTTTCATGCTCTGTCGGCTCCAGCGGCCCTAGCATGGTCAAATACCCATGCCAATCTGGGTTTACCAAGTTGAGATCGATACCGAAAAAAGGTTGGAAGTGCTCGCTAAGTTCAGCCTGATCTGGCACGAAAATGGTGTCTGGGTCCGGAAACGGGTATGTCCCGTGAGGAGCATTCATGTAGTCCGGCCAGTGTTTTTTTATTTCAGCAATCACTCCCCTTGCTTCCCCGTCCCTGTCAAATTCGTCCGTGAATACGCCTAATAGGGCTTTTGCTGCTTCAAAGTGTTCTGGGTTGAGTTCACTCAGGTCGGCTGCCGTCACCGCGTACCTGTTAGGGCTGTCCATCGATAGAACGATGGACCGAAGGCACTTGGCGGAGGCGCTGTGGTCGTTGACGAGCACGTCCTTGTATCTGAGGAAAGGGGATTCGCTCATATCTGATCTTCCGTGGGCTTGATTTGGGAAGCACTGCGCATTGTTAACAGGGCTTGTGGAGGGACTTTACGTCTCTCGAGATTGCGGCGGCAACCACGAGCATCTTGGCGGGTCATTTTTGCTGCGTCCGGATGGCACTGGGGTTCGGTCCTGAATGCTCTACCCCTCCGGAAGGAGGCCAGAGGCTGTTGGGTTAGAGCTTTAATACGGCTGTGCACAATAGGGTAATGCAGTGCGTCAAACTGCTGATCTCAATGGCCTTGCCAGCCATGTTCATACCCATGATTTTTCTAAGCGGCGAGCGAGCAGTCGCAAGGTTAGCAGGTAGTAATATCGCGTTGCGTTGCTGCGTCGGGCTAGGCGCTCCTTGAGGAACCAAATCATATGCTTCTGCTGCCAAGCCCAGGGTGTTTCTCGCTGCCAGCGCTTTGCAATTTCAGCCTGGATGATTTTTGCCTGTCGCACATGGCGTTGCCGGGTTGAGTGCGAGCCGGTTAGAACGCCAGCTAAGAACAGCTCCATATCGAATGCCCTACTCATGCCCGGCCACCAATGTAGGCTGCGACCACGTCGATCCGACCGTGCCCTAGCTCACGGCTGATCTGCCTCCGGGCTTCACGATCAAGGTTCCTATCTACCTTGCAGCAATGGCCGCCGTTGATAGGCGCCCGATGCTGGGTGATTTGCTCATAGCGCTCACATGCGTATGCCGCTCGCAGCTCATGAATGCCTTTGAGGTTGTGTGCATGCAGGATGTCCCGCGCAGGGCGGATGATTTTTTGCAGAAGGTACAGATAGCTCTCGTGAGGCGCAATGAGGTGGCGGCTACCTGCAGGCGACACCTGCCATGCAAACCCAAGTGCACCTCGAATCTGGTCGTCCACCGCAATCCAACGTGGTGCCGAGGCGCCGGAGCGACCGCCTTTGGTGCCATCCTGAATGTTTATCCTGCCTAGGTCGTCAGCCTCACGGCTTAGCCGCGGCAGGTCAGCCAAGATGGCCTCGCGCAAACGCATGCCGGTGGCTCGCGCTAACAGAAGGATCGCGGCAGCCCGTAGCTGATGCTGCTGGCAAAGCGCACCGACGATCTGCTTAACCTGTTCGCGGTCTTGGCCCTGCGGTACCGACTGGCGAACCCCGGTGCGCTGCATACCCAATGCCTTGCTCGGACTGGGCAATTTCACATACTGATCACCGCGAAGCGCCGCCATGGTCCTGTTAACGCTGGATATGCGGTTTTGTGCGGTGCTGACAGCAAGGTCACCGCGCCTAACCACGTCGCGTAGATACGCCGCATAGTCGGCCAACAACTTCCGATCAATCTGCCGCGCATCATTGATACCGGGGCCCTGATCGGAGCGGCACCACTTCACGAATGCCTGCCACCGATCACTGTGCGCCTTGACCGTGCCGTAGTGGCCGCCGCCGAACATGTCTTTCAACGCCTGCGGTCCTGCGTAGCTCAGTTGCCTGCCGTAGCCGAAATTGCGGCCATCGCGTCTACTCACCAATGCCATGTCGAATCACCTCATCGCCGGTTCTCCTATCCTCGCCCCACGTCATCCCGCCAAGAATGCTGAGTGTTATCAGGGATCAAGGCCCCTGCGACCTGTGGGGATGTCCACTACGCGGGACTGGCGGCTCCTTACGTCCGGGAGCAAGGGCATCTCATGATCTGGCCTCCTGAGCACCGTTACCGGTGGGCGGGTGGAGGCAGCGCTGGCTGACTAAACCAGCGCCTGAAGATCCTGAGCCGGGTGAACGCAGCAATGCGATGACCGGGGCATGCCTGACCGTCAGTCAGGTGCAGTCCATTCCTTGGTCTGCGGCACCATCATCTGCAGCGCTGTTGCTGGTGACATCGGCGTTTGTCACGCCGATTGTCACGAGGGGGATTGCCGCAAAGCCCTGTGCGATCAGGGCTGCAGCAGTGGTAGAAGTGCCCGTCTCTTTCCAGAAGAAAGAGACGGGCACAGGTTGGCGCAATATTCGGCCAAGCGGATAGGTTGCTGCAGGGCAGCGCAATAGGAAGTGTCGTCTGGCGCAGGAGCGCCATGAAATGTAGTTGGCATCCATCACCGGGGAGGTGACCGGGCGAGCTGCCGGATGCGAATCGCCCTTGGGGAGAACCACCGCGGGGCGGCGTGACCTTTAAGGTTCGGGTCACCTGGGGTGCTGTCATCGACAGCCTTTGCACGGCCAGTTCTACGCCTGTGGATAAACCCGGTCAAGGGCGGAAATTCAGCGCTCTTGGGACGTGAAAAGCGGTTATCCACCGGTGGAATTCCATGGTAAATCCCGGACAACGTCGTGGCTTTTAGCTCTTCAGAGTAAGGTCCATCCAAACAGGGCGGCTTTGCAGCCCTGTTTGGATGGACCCGCGCTGAGAAGCGGATAAATGAGGCTGCTTTCCCTGAATATTGAGCGCTCAGTTGCTGTCGCCGCCGTTATTGCCTGTACAGCGTTAGCGGATTGGCACCATGTTCTTGTCTCTGACTTGACCGTATGCAGAGGCGAGCAGGCTACCGGTGGCGGCCTTCTGGATGTACTCACTCCACCAAGCCATCATCGGGCGTCGGCGCTCGATGTAATCGGCTCGGTTATACGCGCTGCGCACCTCATCCTTGTCGACATGCGCCAGTGCGACTTCAATAAGCTCCGGGTCCCAGCCTTGCTCATTCAAGATGGTGCTGGCAATCGAGCGCATGCCATGGCTGACCAGTCGATCTTGGAAGCCCATACGTTTCAACGCCATGTTAGCGGTCTGGCTATTGGCGTGTGTGCGCGGATTTCTGTCTGCCGGAAAGACGTATTCGCGATGGCCGCTGTGAGACTTGAGTGACTCCAACAGGGCTACAGCGTGATCACTCAACGGGATGCTATGTGGGCGGCGCTTCTTCATCCGCTCCGCAGGGATAGTCCAAACGCGCCTTTCAAAGTCGATGTCTGCCCAGCGAGTGGTCGCCGCCTCGGCGGGGCGAGTCATCGTGTGCAACTGCCATTCGATCAGGCAGCGGGTGGTGCGTTTGATGCTGGCGTTAGCAATTTCCAGCATGAGCTCGGGGAGTTCTTCGGGCGGAAGCGCGGCCATGTTCTCTTTCTTGGGCTTCTTGAATACTGCCCTGATGCCGGTGAGTGGGTTGGCGAAGATCAAGCCGGAATTCACGCCGTAGGTCATGATCTCGTTCAGCCGCTGGCTAAGACGCTTGACCGTTTCCAAGCTGCCTTTCGCTTCGATTGGACGAAGCAATCCGATCACCATCGGCGCGGTGATTTTCGCGAGGGGTGTCGTCTTCAAATCGGGGAACACGTGCAGCGTGAGCGACCGCCAGATGTCCTCGGCGTAGGCTGGGGTGACCGAGTCTTTCTTGAGCTCGAACCAGGCGGTGGCCACGTTCTCGAAGGTGTGTTCCGTTTCTGCGCGCTTGGCTTCATTCAGCCTATTGCGCTGCACCTTCGGATCGATGCCCTGGGCGAGCAGCTCGCGGGCATCGACTGCCATCTTTCGTGCATTCGCCAGTGACAGTTCGGGGTAGGTCCCAAAGCCGATGTTGATGCGCTTTTTGGTCACCGGTTCGCGGTAGTTGAAATTCCACAGCAACGAGCCGTTGCTGCGTACGCGGAGCTGCAAACCGTCACCGTCAGTGAGGACATAATCCTTGGACGCGGGTTTGACTCCCTTGAGCTGTCGATCGGAGAGGCGGAGGTTTTGAGCAGGCATGAGATTGTCCTCAGGCACTGATTCGGTATTCCAAAGATTAGCACCGGGTGGACTGGAATACCGTCTGGAATACCCGAACGGCTGGAACTCAAAAACTCTCCAAGGACCGCAAAAACGCTGGAGGCCGCGTATTTACTGGGTCGCAGGCACAAAAAAAGACGTCCGTGGACGTCTTTGTTTGATCATTTGGTGGAGCCGGGGGGATTTGAACCCCCGTCCGCCAGTACTCCGCTGTCGGTACTACATGCTTAGCCGTGTCTACTGAGTTAATCCGCAGCCGCCCGACGGGCAGGGTGCTTTGGACGAGTTGGGTAAGTTTTAGTCGCTTTGCCCCCAACGTGCTACACGACGATCCTGTTCTGTATGACAATCACTTCGGGTTTACAGGCATCCCCTGGTGATTGCTGGAGCCGAAGCTACCAGGAGAGCGGGCTCAGCTGCTTACGCAGCGAGAGCGTAGCCCTCGTAGTTTTCGTCATTGGCAACTATAGAAAGTTGCAACAGTGGATTTACGAGTTCTGTTACCAACTCGGCATGCACCTAGAGTTTCGCTACCGGCGTCGAATCCTAATCGGCCCCACACTAGCTCTAAGCTAACGCACCTTACGGCACGTGAACCGGAGTATACGGCATTGCGCGGGCGGCGTCGACAGCTGAGCGCTCACCCGCGCGATGCATTAGGCGCCGCCGCTGCTCGAGCCGCTGCCCTTGTTGGTTTTATCCAGACGTTCAACAACTTTGCTGGTGATTTCGATGCACTTCTTGGTGTCGCCGGAAGCCTGGGCTTGCTTGGCTTCGTCCACCTTGTTCTGGACGGCAGTGTCCAGGCCTTCGGAGGTGGCACCGGCGGTGGCCATGCTGTCGTTGATTTTCTGCAGGTTCAGGGCGCACAGGTCGTCGGCAGCGAAGGCCGGCGAAGCGAGCAGGGTAGCGGCCGCGAACAGGGCCGAAAGCGCGGTACCTTTCATGGGAGTCTCCTCTGTGGCCTCTGGTAGGTGGGCCTGTAAAGGTGGACTGTGCCGTTTGGCTGACAGTTCCGTTGTGATGGTGGCGGGATGGCATGAGGGTTTGTGGCGGGATGTTGCTGGGGTGTCGCTGGGGTGTGGGGAGGGGTTGCGGGGGAGGGGCTTGACTTCCGGAGGTGGCGGGAAAAGGGGCCGCTTTGCGGCCCATCGCGGCGCGAGGCCGCTCCCACAGGGGGGTTGGGTTAGGCTACTGGGCAGGCGGTTGGGCGGGTGCCGTCTACGACTTCGTTGTAGGGGGCTTGGTCGCGGTCGCGTAGGCCGTAGTCGCGAATCACTGAGGTGACGCGGACGCGGTAGTCGTCGAAGATTTTGTCGCGGCCGGCGCGTTGGGCGGAGAGGTGGGCGGTGACGTTGCGCCACTGCACCACGGCTTCTTCGTCGCGCCAGGTGGTCACCGACATCACTTTCTTGGGGTTGAGGGTGCTCTGGAAGCATTCCACCGAGATGAACCCTTCCATGGGCTTGAGCAGGGGGGTGAGCTTGTTGACCAGGTCTACGTAGGTTTCGCCCTGCCCGGGCAGTGCTTGCAACTCGAACAATACGACGATCATGGGTAGTGCCTCATCCTTGATGACTTTGTTGTTTTCATGCGGTGCTGGTGCAGCGGGTTACTTCAGGTTGGCAAGCCAGGCGCGCATCACGCGGGCGGCGGCCTGGGTCAGGCGCTGGCCGAGTTCGGCGGCGGCCGAGCGCAGGGCGATAGGGTCCAGGCCGGTCTGGCCGACTTCGTTGGCGTGGCCTACCAGCCACTGCTCGATGCGGGCGGGGTCGGCTTCCAGGTGGCATTGCAGGCCCAGGATGCGGTTGTCCACGGCAAACGCCTGGTGCGCGCAGATGTCGGTCTTGGCCAGCAGCACAGCGCCCTCTGGGATGTCGAACTGGTCACCGTGCCAGTGCAGCACGGGTACGTCGCCCAGTTCGGCGAGCGGCGATTGCTGGCCTTCGGCGGTGAGGGTAAGGGGCGAGAAGCCAATTTCCTTGACGCCCATAGGGTAGACCTTGGCGTTCATGGCGCGGGCGATCAGTTGTGCACCCAGGCAGATCCCCAGCATGGGCTTGCCCGACTCGACGCGTTGGCGCACCAGCTCAAGTTCGGCCTTGAGGAAGGGGTAGGGCTTTTCGTCGTAGGCGCCGATGGGGCCGCCCAGCACGATCAGCAGGTCGGCCTGCATCACCTGTTCGGGGTGAAGGGTTTCGACGGTGGGGTCGATGTAGGTCAGGGTATAGCCGGCTTCGTTCAGGACGGGGGCCAGGGTGCCGACGTCTTCGAAGTGGATGTGGCGCAGTGCGATGGCTGTCTTCATGTGCAAACCCGATGATGAAAGAAGTAAGGGCGCGGTTTACGCCGTGGGGTTAAGGTCGACCTTGATCGTACCGGCCTTGGGGAAGGTGCAGCAGGCCAGGGCATGGCCGTCGCGCTTGTCCTGGTCGGTCAGGCAAAAGTCGGGTTCGACGCTGTACTGGCCTTCCGACACTTTCAGCCGGCAGTGGCCGCAGATGCCGGCGCGGCACAGGCTGCGCACTTCGATGCCGCTGGTTTCCAGCATCTCCAGCAGGCTCTTGCCTGCGGCGGGCTCCAGCACCTGGTCGTTGTGCTGAAGGTGCAGGCGCAGGGGGCTTTCGGCCTTGGCATTGTCTGGCGTGACCGGGGTGGAGGCGGCTGGCGGGGTGAAGGATTCGATCAGCAGGGGGCAGGCGGGGAACAGCGCCAGCAGGTGCTCGCGCATGCCTTGGGCGAAGCCGTGGCTGCCACAAATCACCACGCTGTCCGGGTTGCCCAGCGCTTGCAGGTCCTGGGCTTGCGGGCGGCCGGCCTTGAAGTGGCCTTTGCCGTGCACTGCTTCGCGGGTGACGAACACCTGCAGGTCGAACCAGGGACAGCTCAGTTCCAGTTGCAGCAGTTCGTGCAGGAACGGGATGTCGGCAATGGACGGCACGCACAGCAGCAGACTGACCTGCGGCACGCTCAAGCCGCGCTGGGCGCGCTCGTGCAGCCCGCGCAGCAGGGCGATGGGCAGGGTGATGCCGATGCCGCCGGCCAGCAGGCCGACGTGGCGGCAGGCCTGGACCGAGGCCAGGGTGATGTCACCTGCGGCGAACTGCACGTCGAAACGCGAGCCGGGTTGGCAGGTGGCGTGCAGCTGGTCCGAGACCCCGCCGCGCCCTTCGCGCTTGATCGCCAGCTCGAACTGGTCGTTGCCGAGCCTGCGGGTGATGGAGTACAGCCGTTGCTGGCGGGCGCCAGACAGGTCCGTTGCCTGCAACGCCACGTGCCGGCCGGGCACCAGGTCTGCTAGAAAGGCGCTGGAGGCGTTGAGCACGCGCAGGCCGAATACTTTGATCTGCGCGGTCTCGCTGCTGACGTGCTCGCACACGGCTTCGAAGCTTGTCGGGGTACTCATGCGCTAGCCCTCTCGCGCAGCTGTTCGACGGCTTGTTCGGCGCTCTCCAGGCCATTGCCGGCCAGGCCGATGCGGTTTACCAGGGCTTCGAGGGAGTCGGTATAGACGCTGATCTCGTTGTTGTCGCCCACGTCGTGCAGGATCTCGTTGCCGTTGGGCAAGCCCAGCATGTCGAACACCCGCGCCCAGGCGCCCATCTCGTTGTTGGCGAACATCTGCACGGTGCGCAGGATGATCGAGCGCAGGTACAGGCGTTCCTTGCGGGTCAGGCCGTTGACGATGTCGGTGGCGACGAAGCTGAACACGCTGGAGTGGCTCCACTCGTCCATGGCGTGGGTGCGGGTGACTTCGTGGCAGACCGACTGGATGGTGGTGTCTTCGGCCATGGTCTTGAGGTAGTCGGTGATCAGTGTTTCGCTGGCGCAGGCGATGCCGAAGCGGGTCAGGCGGCGTTCCCATTCGGCGGTGCAGTTGGCCAGCAGCGCTTCGCGCCAGGTCACCAGGTTGAAGGCGCTGAAGTCCAGGGGGGTAAGTTGGCGCATGTCATAGATGTAATTGCAGGCCATGATCGACATACGGGTATGCAGGGCTTCATCAAGCAGGGCTTGTGACATCACATCTTGCAGCAGTGCGCGGTTATGGCTTTGCGGCGGGGTCTTGATAATGTCTTCACACGCCGGCACTACCACATTGCATTCAATATAAATGGTCTTGAGGTTATAGATGCCCCAGGCGTAGGACATGCACTTGGACTGCAAGTCCTTGGGGGCTTCAAGCCAGGCCTGGTGGTTGCGAAACGGTAGCAGTGAATGGCTGAAGTCGTTCTTGTTGGCATCGAACGCCAGGCCCCAGTAATCGGGCTGTGGCTGGTTTACAGCAGCGCGGGTTTTCCACAGGGTTGAAAGTTTGGCCAGCATGCCTTTAACTGCATCATCGGTACCGCTATGGTTAACATCCATGTTAAAACTCCAGGCTATCGGTTGTAGTTGTTAAGTTTGATTAAGCCGGCGTAGTTGCACGCGCAGGTGCGGGCGGCGCCCTTCAAGTTTGTGGTTAAAATGTTTCGTTATTATTGCTTCAAGTCATTTAAATGAAAGTTGCAGGGCAGTGACTTTGCGCTGCCGCGCCATTACCCATTCCTGCAGCAATGTCAGGGCCACGGTCAGGCCCATAAACGCGGCACTGGCCCAGAAAATCGCGTTGGGGTGGCCCTGGTCCAGCAACCAGCCGAACCCGACCGGCCCGATGGCACCGCCGATGTTGAACCCCGTGGACACGATGCCGAAGGTCTTGCCTTCGGCCCCTTTGGTAGCGGCGGCCCGTACCAGCATGTCCCGTGACGGGGCGATTACGCCGGTCAAAAAGCCTGCTACGCCCAGCACGGCGAGCAACAGCGGCTCGCTCAGGCCCGCCGTGGCCACCAGCAGCATCAGCACGCACGCCACCCCAAAGGCACTGGCCGCCACCACTCCGTGACGCTGGGTGCGGTCGGCCAGTGCACCGCCTGCCAGCACGCCGAAGGCGCTGGCGAACAGAAAGGCAGTCAACGCCGAGTTGGCCCAGTACAGCGCCACGCCCTGGCCTTGCATCAGGGCCGCGACAGAAAACTTTTCGATGGCCCCGGTGCTCAGGTTCAGCAGCACGAACAGCAGGGTCAGGCTGATGATCATGGGCGAGAGCAGTGCCACGCGTTGCGCCTGCACGGGCTTGGGTGCCGGGGCGGGCGGCGTGTCACTGACCTGGGCCAGTGCCGAGCCGGGTATCAGGAGCAGGGCCAGTGCTGCAAAGCCCACCAGTGCTGCGGTCGCAAAGGCCATGGCCGGGCCGCTAGCCACCGCCACCCCCAGCAACAACACCGGGGCCACCGCCGCGCCCAGAAAACCTGCAAAGGTGTGCACCGAAAACGCCTTGCCGATGTGCGCAGGGTTGATGTGCCGCGACAGCAGGGCGTAGTCGGCAGGGTGGTAGACGGCATTGGCCACCCCCGCCAGCGCCATGCCCACCAGCAGGCAGGTGTAGCCGGGCAGCAGGGCAATGAGCAGGAAACTGCAACTGCCTAAGGCCAGGGCCATCAGCAGCAGGCGCCTGGCGCCATGGCGATCGACGGCGAAGCCCATGGGGGCCTGCACCAGCGCAGTGACGATGTTGAACACGCTGAGGGCCAGGCCCAGCGCTACATAATCCACGTTCAAAAAAGCAGGCAGCAGCGGAAAGAGCGCCGCCAGCACCATGATGTGCAGGTGGCTGACAAAGTGTGCTGCGGCGACTTGCGGCAACAGGCCGATACGTATCGTCATGGTGAAACCTGTAGGGGCATGAGCTGAGTCGGCGCAGAGCTTAAAGAGGCTATGGTCTTGCCGGGTAGTCCAGTTAATGGCATTAGGCCAGACCACTTTGGCCCATCTTTCGCGCGTTCTGGCATGCCCAGGGCAGACGCCTGCTTGCCGGGCCAGGACAGGTGGTCTGCAACAGCGCGGGCAACCGGTACGGCCGCAGGCGCCGCAGGCCGCTAGGGTAGTGCGGTTATTGCCGGCGTTCAGACAAGGAGTACACATGCCGCATTTCGCTTATAAAGAGGGCCACGCGCTGCCGGGCATCAGTGCCGCTGCGCTGCCGCAGGTGGACAGCGAGGTGTGGACCGCCATCGATGCCGAGCGGCTGCGCCAGGTGCAGTCCATCGAGCTGATCGCCGCCGAGAACGTGGTCAGCCGCGCCGTGCTCGAAGCGCAAGGGTCGGTGCTGACCAACAAGTATGCCGAGGGGTATCCGGGGCGGCGCTATTACGCCAGCTGCGCCAATGTGGATGTGGTCGAGGACTTGGCCACCGAGCGGGCCCGGTTGCTGTTCGACTGCAGCTACGCCAACGTGCAACCCCACTCTGGCAACCAGGCCAACCAGGCGGTGTTCCTGGCGCTGCTGGAGCCGGAGGACAAGATTCTCGGCCTGGACCTGAAGTCGGGCGGGCACCTGTCCCACGGTGCGGCGTTCAACGTGTCCGGGCGCTGGTTCCAGGCGGTCAGCTACGGTGTGCACCCGCTGACGCACCTGGTCGACATGGACCAGGTGGCGCACATCGCCCGCCGTGAGCGGCCACGGCTGATCATCGCTGGGGCGTCGGCGTACTCACGCGCGCTGGATTTCGCCCGTTTCCGCGCCATTGCCGACGAGGTGGGGGCGTATCTGATGGCCGACATCGCCCACGTCGCCGGGCTGGTCGCAGGCGGCGCCTATCCCTCGCCAGTGCCCCATGCCCACGTCACCACGCTGAGCACCCACGCGACCCTGCGCGGCCCGCGCGGGGGGATGATCCTGTGCAACGACCAGACCCTGGCGCGCAGGATCAACGCGGCGGTGTTCCCCGGCCTGCAAGGCGCTGCGCTGATGCACACCGTCGCGGCCAAGGCCGTGGCCCTGGGCGAGGCGCTGCAACCGGGCTTCGGCCCCTACGCCCATGCGGTGGTGGCCAATGCTCGAGCCTTGTGCGGGCGGTTGGCCGAAGGCGGCTTGCTGGTGGTATCGGGCGGCACGGACTGCCACCTGGGGGTGATCGACCTGCGGCCCTGGGGCCTTGCCGGTAACGCCGCCGAAGGCGCGCTGGAGGCGGTTGGCATCACCGTCAACCGTAACGTCGTGCCCGGTGACGAGGTCAAGTCCAGCGTCACCTCGGGCATTCGCCTGGGCAGCGCGGCCTGCACCTCCCGGGGCATGGGCGAGGATGAGTTCCGCGAGATAGGGGACATGATCCTGGCCATGCTTGGAGGTGTGCGCAGCGGTGCCATGGACAGCCGCACCGAGCGCTCGATCCGCGAGGGCATCTTCGACCTGACCCGGCGTTTCAAGCTGCCTTACTGAACCCGGCGCTCAAAGCTTGAGGGCGTTGGCCAGGCGCAGCATGGCCGCTTCGATCTCGTAGGCCGTGAGCGAGGAATACCCCAGCAGCCAGCCATGGCTCTGTGGCTCGCCCAAGTACAGGCTGCTCAGGCCCGACAGCTGCACGCCGGCTGTGGCCGCCTGGCGAATGGTCTTTTCTTCGGACCAGCCTGGCTTGAGCAGGCAGGGGATCTGCAAGCCACCTGGCGGCAGGTGGGCGGTGACCACCGGGCTCAGGTACTTGGCGATGGCATCGTGCATCACCGCCCGGCGCCCGGCGTACAACTTGCGCATGGCGCGCACGTGGGCGTTGTAGTGCCCGTCCTCCATGAAGCGCGCCAGGGTCAACTGCAAGACCTGCGGGGTGTGGCCATCCATCATGCTGCGGGCATAGGCGAAAGGCTTGACCAGTTCGGGCGGCAGCACGATGTAGCCCATGCGCAGGCCAGGGTAGAGGGTCTTGCTGAAGGTGCCGATGTACAGGGTGCGCTGGTACCGGTCCAGGCCCTGCACGCAGGCGGTGGGCTGGCCGTCGTAGTGAAACTCGCTGTCGTAGTCGTCCTCGATGATCCACTTGGCTTTTTGTGCGGCCCAGTTGATCAGCTCCAGCCGGCGCTCCAGGGGCAGGGTCGCGCCCGTGGGGTACTGGTGCGAGGGGGTGACGTACACGCAGTTGGCGCCGCTGCGGTCGGCGAACAACAGGTCGGTGCGGATGCCCCGTTCGTCCACGTCGATGGGCAACACCTTGGTTTCGGCGATGGCGAACGCCTTGCGGGCGCCGTAGTAGCCGGGGTTTTCCAGCAGGATGGGTTTGCCAGCATCTACCAGCAACTGCGCGCACAGGTACAACGCCTGGCGCGTACTGCTGAGCACCAATACCTGGTCGGGGGTGCACGTGGCCCCGCGTTCGAGGTTCAGGTAGGTGGCGATGGCCTTGCGCAGGGGTTCGGCGCCTTGTGGGTCACCGTGCAGCAGGACGCTGGCGCGGTAGTCCTTGACCACCTGGCGTTGCAGCCGCTCCCAGACGTCGGTGGGGAAGCTACGGGTTTCCGGCAGGCCGGTGGCGAAGGCCTTGATCACTTGCTGGTCACGCACGCCACCGGTCTCGAAGATCATGCGCCCGCGTTGGCTGAGTTCGGCGCCGGGCGCGACCACGCTGCGCCGCACCTCTTGCGTGCGTTGCCGGCGTGGCCCGGCCCCGCGCAATTCGGCGCCCACCGTGTCGCACACGTAGCTGCCCGCGCCGCCGCGGCGCACGATGAAACCGTCCCGGTGCAGCTGCACGTAGGCGTTTTCGACGGTATCGCGGGCACAACCCAGGGATTTGGACAGCACACGGGTAGAAGGCAGCTTCAGGCTCGGACCCAGCGCGCCATCCAGGATCAACGCACGCATGGCGCGCTGGATGCGCTGGTGCAGGTCCAGCAGCTGAAACTCGGCGTCGTTGAGCCGAATCTTCAGGGTGTCCAGCGCGAAGGTCTTCGCCATGTGGTCTGCTCTCCATCCATGAACTGGCAGGTAAGGGCAGGCCAGTTTATCCGTAGACTCCGGCCTTCGCCAGCCAGGCCAGGCCTGGTATTCACCGCGTCGGCGCGTTCACGCACAGGAGCCCACCCCCCATGGCACGGTCACACAATTTCAGCGCAGGCCCCACTGCAGTCCCCCTGGAAGTGCTCAACCAGGCGTACGACGAGTTCCACGATTTTGCCGGCACGGGCATGTCCATCATGGAGATGAGCCACCGCTCGCCCATCTTCCGCGCCATTGCCGAGCAGACCGAGGCCGACCTGCGCGAGCTGCTGGAGGTGCCGGCGCACTACCGGGTGCTGTTCGTGCAGGGCGGCGCTTCGTTGCAGTTCGCCCAGGTGCCCATGAACCTGGCCGGTGACAACGGCAGCGTGGACTACCTGCACACCGGGTTGTGGTCGGGCAAGGCGATCGAGGCGGCGCGCCAGTATTGCGAGGTACGCGTGGTCGCCAGTGCCCAGGGCACCGGCTTTGACCGGGTGCCGGCGGTCGAGGGCTGGCAGCTGAACCCGAAGGCTGCCTATCTGCACTACACCGAGAACGAGACCGTGCACGGCGTGCAGTTCGCCGAACCGCCCGCCAGCGAGGCGCCGCTGGTGTGCGATGCCTGTTCGAGCCTGCTGTCCAAGCCCATCGACATCGCGCGTCATGGCCTGGTGTATGCCGCCGCCCAGAAGAACATGGGCGTGGCCGGGCTGACGGTGGTCATCATGGACCCGGCGCTGCTGGACCGCTGCCACGGGTTCACCCCGGACATTCTCAACTACGCGTGTATCAGCGATGCCCAGTCGATGCTCAACACGCCCGCCACCTTCCCCTGGTACCTGACCGGCCTGACGTTGCAATGGATCAAGCGCAGTGGGGGCTTGCAGGTGCTGCACCAGCGCAACCAGACCAAGGCCAGCCTGCTGTACGAAACCCTCGACGGCAGCGACGGCTTCTACCGCAACCCGGTGCAGCCGGCCTATCGCTCGATCAACAACGTACCGTTCCGGCTGGCCGATCAAGCTCTTGAAGCGGCTTTCCTGCGCGAGGCCGAGGCGGCCGGGCTGCATGGCCTGAAGGGCCACGCCAGCGTCGGCGGTATCCGCGCCAGCCTGTACAACGCCATCTCCGTCGAAGCGGTGGCCGCCCTTTGCGAATTCATGGGGGCGTTCGCCCGCAGGTACGGTTGAGCGCGCTGAAAGTGGTCTGGTCTGCCTAGGCGAAGCGTCGGGGTAAAACCAGCCAATCTGCGGCTATAAATGACTGCCTACCGCAGCCGGATACAGCGTCTAGCAAGGAGCCAAGACCTATGTCATCTACTCGTACCCCCTCGCCCCTGCGCCTGCAGGACCTGCTGCACCCGGTGGTGGCCGGGCTCATTTCGGTGATCGTCAACTATGGCGGCACCTTCATCCTGGTGTTCCAGGCTGCCAAGGTCGCAGGGCTCAGCCCCGAGCTGACCGCCTCCTGGGTGTGGTCGGTGTCCATCGGCGTGGGCGTGACCGGGCTGCTGCTCAGCTGGGTCAGCCGCGAGCCGATCATCACCGCCTGGTCCACGCCGGCGGCGGCGTTCCTGATCGTGGCCCTGGCCACCACGCCCTACGCCGAGGCGGTGGGAGCGTACATGGTGTCAGCGGTGGCCTTCGTGCTGCTGGGCGTGTCGGGCTACTTCGAAAAAGCCGTGCGCCTGATTCCGCCAGGGGTGGCCGCAGGCCTGCTGGGCGGCATCCTGTTGCAGTTCGGTATCGGCGCCTTCGCCAGCATGAGCGTCGACCCGCTGCTGGTCGGGCTGCTGATCGGGGCGTACATCGTGTTCAAGCGCCTGAGCGCCCGCTATGCGGTGGTCGGCATCCTGGTACTGGGGCTGGTCTACCTGGTGATGCAGGGGCGGGTCGATTTCGCTGGGCTGTCCCTGGAATTCGCCACGCCAGTGTTCACCCGACCCGAGTTCTCGCTCAACGCACTGCTGAGCGTGGCGCTGCCGCTGTTCCTGATCACCCTGACCGGCCAGTACATGCCCGGCATGCTGGTGTTGCGCAACGACGGGTTCAGCACCAGTGCCAACCCGATCCTCGGCATCACTGGGCTCGGCTCGCTGCTGATGGCGCCGTTCGGCTCCCACGCCTTCAACATCGCCGCCATCACTGCCGCCATCTGTACCGGCAAGGAAGCGTCCGAAGACCCATCCAAGCGCTGGGTGGCGGGTGTGGCCGCCGGTATCTTCTACATCCTGGTGGGCATCTTCGGGGTGACCCTGGCGGCGGTGTTCATGGCCTTCCCGGCCACCTTCATCACCACCCTGGCGGGGCTGGCCCTGCTGGGCACCATCGGCGGCAGCCTGGCCAATGCCATGCTCGATGCAAAAGCGCGCGAGGCGTCGTTGATCACCTTCCTGGCCTGTGCGGCCAATATCACCCTGCTGGGTATCGGCGGTGCGTTCTGGGGGCTGGTGATCGGCCTTGTGGCCTACGCCGTGCTCAACGGTCGCCTGCCTCGCCGGGCCAAGGCCGCCCAGGCAGAACCGGCAGCAGTGCCTACCAAAGGAGCGACGAATTGATGAGCGAGTACGCCGAAGACCTTACCACCCTGCATGCGCGCCATGGCCGCTACCCGCAGGCCAACACCGTCGAGGATTTTCGCCGCAACCTGGCCACCGTGCATGAGCGCATCGCCCGGGCCTGCGAGCGGGTCGGGCGAGACCCGGCCGAAGTGCGCCTGCTGCCGGTCAGCAAGACCTTCGACGAAGCGCACCTGCGCCTGGCCTATGCTGCCGGTTGCCGCCTGCTGGGCGAGAACAAGGTGCAGGAGGCCCAGCGCAAGTGGGAAGCCATGGCCGACCTGCACGACTTGCAGTGGTCGGTGATCGGCCACCTGCAGACCAACAAGGCCAAGCAGGTGGCGCGCTTTGCCAGTGAGTTCCAGGCGCTGGACAGCCTACGGGTCGCCGAGGTGCTGGACCGCCGCCTGCGCATTGAGGGGCGGCAGATGGATGTGTTCGTCCAGGTCAACACCTCGGGCGAGGCCAGCAAGTACGGGCTGGTGCCTGATGACGTGGCGGCGTTTGTGCAAGCGCTGCCAGCGTTCCCGGCGCTGCGTGTGCGCGGCCTGATGACCCTGGCGCTGTTTTCGGCCGACGCCGCGCGAGTACGCCCGTGCTTTGTGTTGCTGCGCGAGTTGCGCGACCGGCTGCGCGCCAGTGCGCCTGAAGGGGTGTCGTTGCAGGAGCTGTCGATGGGCATGTCGGGTGATTTCGAAGTGGCCATCGAGGAGGGCGCCACGGTGGTGCGCGTCGGCCAGGCGATCTTCGGCGCCCGCGCCATGCCCGATGCCTACTACTGGCCCACGGCCGATGCCGCACCGCACCAGGACGCTACCCCGTCGCTGGCCCCCAGCCACTGACCCCTCTGTACAGGAAACCTGCAATGTCTGCTGCTCCCGCTTACCTCATGCACACTTCAGCCCGCCAACCGGTTGCGTTCAGCCGGGGCCAGGGCGCCCTGTTGTGGGATTCGCACGGGGTCGAGTACCTCGACGCCATCGCCGGGGTGGCCGTGACCAGCCTGGGGCACGCCAACCCCGAGATCGCCTCGGCCCTGGCCGAACAGGCCGACGTGCTGCTGCACACCACCAACATGTTTCGTATCCCGTGGCAGGAACAGCTTGGCGAGCGCCTGTGCCGGCTCTCGGGCATGGAGCGGGCGTTCTTCTGCAACTCCGGCGCCGAGGCCAACGAGGCCGCGCTAAAGCTGGCGCGTTTGCACGCCACGGCCCGGAACGTTGCCCAGCCCCAGGTGCTGGTCATGGAAAACAGCTTCCATGGGCGCACCCTGGCAACCTTGGCCGCCACTGGCAACCCGGCCGTTCACCGCGGCTTCGAGCCGCTGATGCCAGGCTTCATCCGCGTGCCCTACGATGACATCGAGGCCTTGCGCCAGGTCGCGGCCCAGTCGCCCAACGTGGTGGCCGTGCTGGTCGAGCCCGTGCAGGGCGAGGGCGGTGTGCACCCGGCGTCGGCGGGCTATCTGCAAGCGCTGCGCCAGCTGTGCGACGCGCACCAGTGGCTGATGATGATCGACGAGGTGCAGACCGGCATGGGCCGTACCGGCACCTGGTTCGGCTTCCAGCACGCCGGCATCGAGCCCGATGTCATCACCTTGGCCAAGGCCTTGGGCAATGGCTTCCCCATCGGCGCGTGCCTGGCCCGTGGCAAGGCCGCCGAGCTGTTCTCCCCTGGCCACCATGCCTCCACCTTCGGCGGCAACCCGCTGGCATGCCGCGTGGGCTGCACGGTGGTGGACATCATGCAGCGCGATCACCTGCCGCAGCGGGCTGCGGTGCTGGGCCAGCGTTTGCTGGCGGCCCTGCAACGGGCGCTGGCCGGGCACCCTGAGGTGGTGTCGGTGCGCGGCCTGGGCCTGATGGTCGGTATCGAGCTCAACCGCCCCTGCGCCGAACTGGTGGACCGGGCCCGGGACGAGCAACACCTGCTGATCACCGTCACCCGAGGTACCACCGTGCGCCTGCTGCCGCCACTGATCTGCTCCGAGGCGCAGATCGACGACATCGCTTCACGCGTGACCCGCTTGCTGTCATCCCAAGCCTGATTCAGAACAAGGACGCTTAATACATGTACGACTCGACGCTGACCCTCAACGCCTTCGATCCAGAGCTGCACGCCTCGATTCGCAACGAAGTGAATCGCCAGGAAGACCACATCGAGCTGATCGCCTCGGAGAACTATGCCAGCCCATTGGTGATGCAGATCCAGAGCACGGTGCTCACCAACAAGTACGCCGAGGGCTATCCCGGCAAGCGCTACTACAGTGGCTGTGAATACGTGGACGTGGCCGAAAGCCTGGCCATCGAGCGGGTCAAGGCCCTGTTCAACTGCGACTACGCCAACGTGCAGCCCCACGCTGGCGCCCAGGCCAACGCGGCGGTGTTTTTGGCGCTGATCCAGCCAGGCGACACCGTGATGGGCATGAACCTGGCCCAGGGCGGGCACCTGACCCACGGCAACCCGGCCAACTTCTCGGGCCGCCACTACAAGATCGTGCCCTACGGCCTGGACCCGAAGACGGGCTTTCTGGACTATGACGAGATGGAGCGCATCGCGCTGGAAACCCGCCCGAAGATGCTCATCGGTGGTTTCTCGGCCTACTCGCGCTACAAGGACTGGGCACGCATGCGCAGCATCGCCGACAAGGTCGGGGCCATCTTCTGGGTGGACATGGCCCACGTGGCCGGTCTGGTTGCCGCTGGCGAATACCCGGACCCGCTGCCCCACGCCCATGTGGTCACCAGCACCACCCACAAGACCCTGCGCGGCCCACGCGGCGGCCTGATTCTGTCCAAGGGGCAGGACGAGAGTTTCTACAAGAAGCTCGATTCGGCGGTGTTCCCTGGTGTCCAGGGCGGCCCACTGATGCACCAGATCGCGGCCAAGGCCGTGGCCTTCAAGGAAGCGCTGTCGCCGGCATTTCGCAGCTACCAGACCCAGGTGGTAACCAATGCCCGGGCCATGGCCAAAGTGTTGCAGGCGCGCGGGTACAAGATCGTGTCGGACGGGACCGACAACCACATGATGCTGATCGACCTGTCGGCCAAGCCCTACACCGGCAAGGAAGCCGATGCGGCCTTGAGCAGCGCCTATATCACGGCCAACAAGAACTCGGTGCCTAACGATCCGCGTTCGCCGTTCGTGACCTCGGGGCTGCGCATCGGTACGCCGGCAGTGACCACCCGTGGGTTCGATGTCGAGGCGTGCGAGCAGGTGGCGGGCTGGTTGTGCGATGTGCTCGATGCCCTGGAAACCGGGCGCAGTGACGAGGTGGGGCACCATGTGCGTGAGCAGGTGGTTGCGCTGTGCCGTCGTTATCCGGTTTATGGCTGAGAGGGTCGGGACCTGGCACCGGAGGTGTCGGGTTTTGATGCAGGTTTTATAACCTGTGTGAAAGGGCTGCTTGGCAGCCCTTTCTTGTTGCTGAGTTTGCTGTGCCGTTGGGTATCGGATGAAGATCACCGGGGCCGCTGCGCGGCCCATCGCGGCGCAAGGCCGCTCCCACTGGGTTT
>NZ_JBICMI010000029.1:0-1211 GCF_043106155.1 Pseudomonas sp. FYR_7 | reverse complement strand
CTTGAGGCAAGTTTCCCGCTTAGATGCTTTCAGCGGTTATCTCTTCCGAACATAGCTACCCGGCAATGCCACTGGCGTGACAACCGGAACACCAGAGGTTCGTCCACTCCGGTCCTCTCGTACTAGGAGCAGCCCCTCTCAAATCTCAAACGTCCACGGCAGATAGGGACCGAACTGTCTCACGACGTTCTAAACCCAGCTCGCGTACCACTTTAAATGGCGAACAGCCATACCCTTGGGACCGGCTTCAGCCCCAGGATGTGATGAGCCGACATCGAGGTGCCAAACACCGCCGTCGATATGAACTCTTGGGCGGTATCAGCCTGTTATCCCCGGAGTACCTTTTATCCGTTGAGCGATGGCCCTTCCATACAGAACCACCGGATCACTAAGACCTACTTTCGTACCTGCTCGACGTGTGTGTCTCGCAGTCAAGCGCGCTTTTGCCTTTATACTCTACGACCGATTTCCGACCGGTCTGAGCGCACCTTCGTACTCCTCCGTTACTCTTTGGGAGGAGACCGCCCCAGTCAAACTACCCACCATACACTGTCCTCGATCCGGATAACGGACCTGAGTTAGAACCTCAAAGTTGCCAGGGTGGTATTTCAAGGATGGCTCCATGAGAACTGGCGTCCCCACTTCAAAGCCTCCCACCTATCCTACACAAGCAAATTCAAAGTCCAGTGCAAAGCTATAGTAAAGGTTCACGGGGTCTTTCCGTCTAGCCGCGGATACACTGCATCTTCACAGCGATTTCAATTTCACTGAGTCTCGGGTGGAGACAGCGCCGCCATCGTTACGCCATTCGTGCAGGTCGGAACTTACCCGACAAGGAATTTCGCTACCTTAGGACCGTTATAGTTACGGCCGCCGTTTACCGGGGCTTCGATCAAGAGCTTCGCTTGCGCTAACCCCATCAATTAACCTTCCGGCACCGGGCAGGCGTCACACCCTATACGTCCACTTTCGTGTTTGCAGAGTGCTGTGTTTTTAATAAACAGTCGCAGCGGCCTGGTATCTTCGACCAGCAAAAGCTTACGGGGCAAGCCCTTCACCTTCGCCGGCGCACCTTCTCCCGAAGTTACGGTGCCATTTTGCCTAGTTCCTTCACCCGAGTTCTCTCAAGCGCCTTGGTATTCTCTACCTAACCACCTGTGTCGGTTTGGGGTACGGTTCCCAGTTATCTGAAGCTTAGGAGCTTTTCTTGG
>NZ_JBICMI010000028.1:0-3124 GCF_043106155.1 Pseudomonas sp. FYR_7 | reverse complement strand
TGGTCAACGTGGCCGATAGTGCCGACGTTAACGTGGGGAAGGGTACGATCAAACTTTTCCTTAGCCATCGATACAATCCTCCGCAGAAGAAATAGTCTTGCGCTGATAAAACAAAGGCAGATATTTTCATATCTGCCTTGTTTATATGGAGCTCTTGAGCGGACTTGAACCGCTGACCTCACCCTTACCAAGGGTGTGCTCTACCAACTGAGCTACAAGAGCGAAACACGTTGTGCAATAACCAGCAAACTTGGAGCGGGTAGCGGGAATCGAACCCGCATCATCAGCTTGGAAGGCTGAGGTTCTACCACTAAACTATACCCGCGAGGCTTGCGGCTCTCGCTAAAACTGGTGGAGGGAGAAGGATTCGAACCTTCGAAGCTCTCGCAACGGATTTACAGTCCGTCCCCTTTGGCCGCTCGGGAATCCCTCCAGATGTGGCCGGCATTTTATTTATCTGCCGTCCTAGTGTCAAGCTCTTTTTCAAATTTTTTCAATCAAATCTGAAACTTAGCTGCGGTGACACCGCTTGCAACTCTACCACCTGAGTGGTGTTCCCTGCGAAGCGGGCGCCATTCTATCAAGCTATTCACCAGTTGCAATACCCTGGCAGAAAATAATTTGATGTTTCAAGTCTTTGAAATCATTGGAAAGCGCGTCAAGGGCCGCTGGGTCCAACAAGCGTTCACTTTCAGGCTCTACTTTGAGCCAACGCCCCTGGGCACCTGCGACCTGCCCACGGACTGGAGTCGTGGCGATGTCCAGACTCGTCAGCCGCTGACGAAGCGACTCGAGCACCTCGGTCGTCATTGCGCCTCCAACGATGAGGCACTCTTCGCGACGCCGATCAGGTGCCGCCACTCCCGCTTCCCGCAACAGGCGAATGTCCCGCTGACTGCCTTTATAAAGCGAAAGCGGCGTGACATCCTTGACCTTAAGTGGTGCCTCCTGCTGATTCCAGACGTAGTACACACCATTGAGGATCAGCAGCAACAAGAACAACCAGCGCATAGGCACCTCAATTCAATGGGCAGGCCATGGCCAGGCCTACAAAGACCAAGTCGGGCACTATACGCGCGTCAGGCAACGAGTCCTTGACCAGCGGGGCATCCCCTCCCGTCAGGAACACAGCAAAATCCTCGCCCCACATCTCACGCGCTTGCTCAACTTGTGTGCGCACGAAGCCTTGCAGCATCAGCACGCAGCCTCGTTCGACCGCCTCCACCGTTGAGCGACCCGGAGCCAAGCTGACCAGTGCACGCTCGGCAGACGCATCGTCATAGCGAATACGCCGCGTGTGCGTGCGCAGCTGGCTGCGCATCAGAGGCATGCCTGGACAGATATAGCCGCCGAGATGCTCCCCATTGGCCGCCACGAAGTCCGCTTTGGCCGCAGTGCCCAGATCAATGACGAGGCAAGCGCCCTTGGCCAAGTGAAATGCGCCCAGCGTCGCCAGCCAACGATCCATACCAAGGCGCTGATAGTCCTCATAGCCGTTGCGCACGCCCGCCATCTCCGGCGCTGACCGTGCGACCTGTGCCTGGACGGCAAACACTTGAGCAATCAGTGACGTCAAAGCGTCGGTTTCTTCTTCACTGCGCACACTGACGATACGGCAAGCCGTAACCTGCACGCATGCCAGCGCTCTGATCTGGTCCATGAGTGTCTGGTCGGAATCCACGATTCCGCCACCCACGATCATTGCGTCGTGAACGTGAATTACCCGCCACTTGATGAAGCTGTTACCGCAATCGAGCTCAAGAATCATCACTCAACCTCAAACTAAGCTCGCCGCCGCTGAAAACTCTCTCCACGCCATCTACACACATGCGCAAACCGCCCTGCCCGTCCACGCCCGCGACTACGCCTTGTACCTGGGTGGCTCCGGCAATGAGCGTGACATTGCGCCCCTGCCAGAGATGCGACTGCTCCCATTCTTCCTGGAAAGCCGCGAATCCATATCGGCGGTGACGCCCCAGCTCATGCTCCAAGTGGTGGCTCAGCACCGCCACTAAATGGTTGCGGTCTACAGGCACCCCCAGTTCTCGACGCATGGATGTCCATCGTTGATCCACCTGCGCATTGGCCTGCATATTTACGTTTATGCCAATGCCCAGCACCACATGGCATACGTCTGCCGGATCACCGATCAACTCGAGCAAGATGCCAGTGACCTTGTGACCATCGACCAGCACGTCGTTAGGCCACTTCAAGCCTACATTCCTTACCCCGAATGCCTGCAATGTGCGCATGACAGCCAACCCCACGACCAGGCTCAGGCCCTCAAGCTGGCGCATGCCGCCATCAATGCGCAGCACCAGACTGAAGTAAAGGTTTTGCGCGAAAGGGCTGATCCATTGCCGGCCGCGTCTCCCGCGACCCGCAGTCTGCTGCTCCGCCAAGACGACGAAGGGCGCTGGCTGTCCTTCTGCCGCCAGGCGCATACCTTCAGCATTGGTCGAGTCGATCGACTCATGAATGAATGTGGGCCAGGATGCCGCCTCCGCGTATCCTGCGATCGCAGCATTGTCCAGCAGCACCAACGGCGAGGCTAGCTGATAGCCGCGTCCACGTACCTTATGGATACTGAGGTTTAGCTCGCTTTCCAGGTGCTGCAGCTGCTTCCACACCGCACTGCGACTGACGCCCAGAGCCGCCCCCAGAGCTTCTCCGGAATGGAATCGGCCATCCTTGAGGAGATTCAACAACTTCAGCATGCGCGTCTCGACTTCGAATGAGGCTGGCATGATAGCCATGGGGGATTGCCTTGCATAGGACAAGGACCTTCGATTGGGACTGGGGGGGGGTACGCTGCACCGGTCCGGATCAGACCCTAGACCGCCAACCCTCGCGCCTTTCACAGGTGCAATGCCGACTGGCTTATTTGACGCCCAAAGACAAAACCCCTACCTGCATACGCAGATAGGGGTTTTGCGAAATGAATCTTGACGATGACCTACTCTCACATGGGGAAACCCCACACTACCATCGGCGATGCATCGTTTCACTACTGAGTTCGGGATGGGATCAGGTGGTTCCAATGCTCTATGGTCGTCAAGAAATTCTGTAGCCAGAATGTCCTGTTGGACAGCCCAGCGAATTCGGATATGTGATGTTTGCGATG
>NZ_JBICMI010000027.1:0-19668 GCF_043106155.1 Pseudomonas sp. FYR_7 | reverse complement strand
CTGGAGTACCTCGGCCGCCTGGACCACCAGGTGAAGATCCGTGGCCAGCGCATCGAGCTGGGAGAAATCGAGGCGCGCCTGCTGGAGATGGCCGAAGTCCGGGAAACGGTCGTGCTGGCTCAGCCTGGCGCCGCTGGCGCGCAACTGGTCGGCTACGTGCTGGTCGACGGTGCTGACCTGGAGCCCACCCGCCAGGCGCTGCTGCGCGAGCGCCTCAAGGCTCACCTCAAGGCCAACCTGCCCGGCTACATGGTCCCCGGCCAATGGCTGCTGCTGGAGCAGTGGCCGCTCAGCCCCAACGGCAAGCTGGACCGCAAGGCCTTGCCACTGCCCCAGGCAGCGCCACCACAACACGGCTACGAAGCCCCGCAACGCCCGGTCGAGTGCCAACTGGCAGCGATCTGGCAGGACCTGCTCCAGCTCGACAAGGTCGGCTTGAACGACCACTTCTTCGACCTGGGCGGTCACTCTCTTCTCGTCGTGAGCCTGGTCTCACGCATTCAACTCGAGCTTGGTATGAAGGCAACTGCGCAATTGATTTTCCAATACCCCGCCCTGGGCGAGCTGGCCCGCCAACTGGAGCACGAAGGCGGGGCGGTGGATGCCGCCACCCTCGACCAGCTCGAAAGCCTGCTCGACGAAATGGAGGCGGTGTAATGGATCACGCCAGCGCCCTGCGCATTGCCCAGCGTTTCATCGCCTTGCCCGTGGACAAGCGCCGCCAGTACCTGGCCAAGATGGCCGAACAAAAGGTCTCGCCCGGCAACCTGCCAATTCCTGTCATCCGCGAGCAGTTAAACAGCCTGCCGCTGTCCTTCGCCCAGGAGCGCCAGTGGTTCCTTTGGCAACTGGAGCCAGGCAGCAGCGCATCTCATATCCCTACCGCCTTGCGCCTGCGCGGTCACCTCGACACCCAGGCCTTGCAACAAGCGTTCGATGCCCTGGTGGCACGCCACGAGACCCTGCGCACCACCTTCGTGATGAAGGACGAGCGGCCCTGCCAGCACGTGCATGGCTCACTGCCGATCGCGATCGAGCCGTTGCACCTGCCGGCCACCCTGGCACCCGAGCATCAACACGCCCAAGTGCAGGCGTTGATCGAGCAGCAGATCGCCAGGCCCTTCGACCTCGAGCACGGCCCGCTGGTACGGCTGGGGCTGCTGAGGGTGGCTGACGATGAGCATGTGCTGGTGATGGTGCAGCACCACATCGTCTCCGATGGCTGGTCGATGCAGGTCATGGTCGATGAGCTGATGCAGCTGTACCTGGGCTTGGTCCACGGGCGGGCGGTCCAGCTGCCTGCGCTGCCCATTCAGTACGCCGACTATGCCATCTGGCAGCGTCGCTGGATGGAAGCCGGCGGCAGCGAGCAGCAACTGGCCTACTGGCGTGAGCAACTGGGCGCGCATCAACCGGTGCTCGAGTTGCCCACCGACCGTCCGCGCGCGGCCCAGCCAAGCCTGCGCGGCGCGCGTTTCGACTTGCCCATCGACAAGGCGCTGAGCGAAGCCTTGCAAGCCCTCGCGCAGCAGCAACAGGTCACGCTGTTCATGCTGTTGCTGGCGTCGTTCCAGGTGCTGCTGCACCGCTACACCGGCCAGACCGATATTCGCGTCGGGGTGCCCAACGCCAACCGCAACCGGGTCGAGACCGATCGCCTGCTGGGTTTCTTCGTCAACACCCAGGTGCTGCGCGCTGATGTGCAGGGGGCCTTGGCCTTCCCGACGTTGTTGCAACAGGTCAAGCAGACGGTACTCGGTGCTCAGGCGCATCAGGACTTGCCGTTCGAGCAACTGGTCGAAGCCTTGCAGCCAGACCGCAGCCTGAGCCACAACCCGTTGTTCCAGGTGATGTACAACCATCAGCGCCAGGGCCGCGACCCACGTGCCCAGCAGGTGCCTGGCCTGGAAATCGAAGGGCTGTTCTGGGAAAGCCACAGCGCCTCGTTCGACCTGACGCTGGACACCGTCGAGGGTGAAGACGGCCTGTGGGCGTCGCTGACCTATGCGTGCGACCTGTTCGATGCCGCCACCATCGAGCGCCTGGGGGGCCATTGGCTGACCCTGCTGCGCGGCCTCGTCGGCGATCCGTCGCGCTGCGTTGCTGCACTGCCGATGCTGGCCGTCGATGAGCATGAGCACCTGCACGCCGTGCGCAACGCCCCGGACCTGCGCCATGCCGACGGCCCGCTGGTGCACGAGCGCATTGCCCAGTGGGCTGCGCAAACCCCGCAGGCCACCGCCTTGCTGTTTGGCGAGCAGCGCATGAGCTTTGCCCAGCTCGATCAGCAGGCCAATCGCCTGGCCCATGCTTTGGTCAGAGCAGGGGTGGGGCCGGAAGTGCTGGTCGGTATCGCCCTGGAGCGTGGCCTTGAGATGGTCGTGAGCCTGTTGGCGGTGCTCAAGGCCGGCGGTGCCTATACGCCGCTCGATCCGCAATACCCCCGCGAGCGCCTGTCCTATCTGATGCAGGACAGCGGCATGGCCCTGCTGCTCAGCGACAGCGCGCTCATGCAGCGCCTGCCGGTACCGGATGGCTTGGCAACCCTGGCCCTGGACCACATGGACCTGGCCGCGCAACCCTGCCACGCGCCAGCGAACGCCGCCCAGGCCGATAACCTGGCCTACGTCATCTACACCTCGGGTTCCACGGGCCTGCCCAAAGGGGTGGCAGTGGCCCATGGCCCCATCGCCATGCACTGCCGAGCCATTGGCGAGCGCTACGAAATGACGCCGGCCGACTGCGAACTGCACTTCATGTCATTCGCTTTCGACGGTGCCCACGAACGCTGGCTCACGCCCCTGACCCACGGGGCTTCGCTGCTCATCCGCGACCCGCAGCTGTGGACCCCGGAGCAAACCTATGCCGCCATGCATGCACATGGGGTGACGGTCGCTGCGTTTCCACCGGTCTACCTTCAGCAACTGGCCGAGCACGCCGAGCGCGATGGCAACCCACCGCCGATGCGGGTGTACTGCTTCGGCGGCGATGCGGTGTCCGAGGCCAGCTACGCCATGGCTCGGCGCGCACTGCGTCCGACCTATATCATCAATGGCTACGGCCCTACCGAAACCGTGGTCACCCCCCTGATCTGGAAAGCTGGCGAACAGGACAGCTGCGGTGCGGCCTATGCGCCCATTGGCGATCGCGTCGGTGAACGGCGCGCGTATGTGCTCGATGCCGACCTGAACCTGCTGCCCCTGGCCATCCCGGGTGAGTTGTACCTGGGCGGGCAGGGCTTGGCCCGTGGCTACCTCAAGCGCCCGGCGCTCACTGCCGAAAGGTTCGTACCGGACCCGTTCGGCAACGGTGCCCGGCTGTACCGCAGCGGTGATCGGGTAAGCCTGCGCAGCAGCGGCATCATCGACTACCTCGGGCGCATCGACCGCCAAGTCAAGGTGCGGGGTTTTCGTATCGAGCTGGGCGAGGTGGAAGCGCGCCTGCTCGCGGTGCCGGGGGTGCGCGAAGCGGTGGTGGTGGCCCAGGCCGGCCCGAGCGGCCAGCAATTGGTCGGCTACGTGGTGAGCGACGACGCGCCGCAATTGGCGTCCAATCATCAAGCCCAGGCTGAGCGCCGCGAATCGATCAAGCGCTGTTTGAAGGTGGACCTGCCCGACTACATGGTGCCCACGCACGTGCAGTTGCTCGAACGCATGCCCTTGACCCCCAACGGCAAGATCGACCGCCAGGCCCTGCCCGTAGTCGACCTTACCCAGCTGCAAGGCCAGCATGTGGCCGCCAGCAGCCCGCTCGAGCAGGCGCTGGTGCAGATCTGGCAGGCGGTGCTGAAGGTGCCTCAGGTGGGGGTGACCGACAATTTCTTCGAGCTGGGCGGTGATTCGATCATCTCGATCCAGATGGTCAGCCGGGCCCGTCAGGCCGGCATCGTGCTCAGTCCCAAAGACCTGTTCCTGCACCAGACCGTGCAGGCCTTGGCCGGTGTGGCCCGTTTTGGCGAGGTCGCCCGCATCGATCAAGGCCCGGTCGCTGGCAGCCTGCCGCTGCTGGCCATCCAGCGCTGGTTCTTCGCCCAGGGCATTGCTGATGCGCACCACTGGAACCAGTCCGTGCTGCTGGCACCGACGCAGGCGTTGCAGCCACGTGCGCTGGAAGCGGCGTTGCAGGCGCTGGTGCTGCACCATGACGCCTTGCGCCTGCGCTTCGATGCCCAAGCCGGGCTCGCCTGGCACCGGGCACCGGCCCAGCAACAGAGCGCCGAGGAGCAGGCGCCTTTGCTGTGGCACGCCACGGCCGCGCGCGGCCAGGCCCTGACCGCGTTGTGCGAGCAGGCCCAGCGCAGCCTCGACCTGCGCCAAGGGCCGCTGCTGCGGGCTGTGCTGGCGGAGTTGGACGATGGCAGTCAGCGGCTGTTGCTGGTGGTTCATCACCTGGTCGTGGACGGTGTGTCCTGGCGCATTCTGTTCGACGATCTGCAGCAGGCCTACTCGCAGTGCCTGGCAGGCGAGGCGCTGTCGCTGCCGGCCAAGACCACGGCCTACAAGCACTGGGCAGAACGCCTGCAGGCACTGGCGCAAACCCCGGCCCTGGCCGAGCAGCTGCCGTACTGGCAGGCGCAGGTCGCAGGCGCCGCCGACCACCTGCCAGGCGCGCGTCCTCACGCCAGCCTGGAAAAACGCCATGCCTGTACGGTACACACGCGCCTGGACGACACGCTGACCCGGCAATTGCTGCAACAGGCCCCGGCGGCCTACCGCACCCAGGTCAACGACCTGCTGCTGACCGCGCTGACCCGCGTGATCTGCCGCTGGACTGGGCAGGCCTCGGCGCTGATCCAGCTCGAAGGGCACGGCCGTGAAGCGCTGTTCGACGAGGTCGACCTGACCCGCACAGTGGGCTGGTTCACCAGCGCCTTCCCGGTACGCCTGGACGATGCCGCTGAGGTGACCGACGCGATCAAGCGCGTCAAGCAGCAGTTGCGCGCGATCCCTGACAAGGGCATCGGCTACGGCGCCCTGCGCTACATGGGCAGCGCCCAGTCGCAGGCAGCCCTCAACGGCCTGGCCGAGCCGCGCATCACCTTCAACTACCTGGGCCAGTTCGACGGCAGCTTTGCCAGCGACCAGGGTGCCCTGTTCGTGCCAGCCAGCGAGGACGCCGGCGCTGAACAGGGCGCCGAGGCCCCGCTCGGCAATTGGCTGAGCATCAACGGCCAGGTGTACGCAGGCCAATTGCGTTTGGGCTGGACCTTCAGCGAAGCGATGTTCGAGCGCAGCGACATCGAGCGGTTGGCGCAGGATTACGCACGCGAGCTGAACCAGCTGGTCGCCCACTGCCTGTTGCCGGGCAGTGCCGGGGTGACGCCTTCGGACTTCCCGCTGGCCATGCTCGACCAGCCACAGCTGGACGCCCTTGGCCTGCCCTGGGCGGACGTCCAGGACCTGTACCCGCTCTCGCCCATGCAGCAGGGCATGCTGTTCCACAGCTTGCTTGAGCAACAAGGGGGGGACTACATCAACCAGCTGTCGGTCAGCGTCGAGGGGCTGGCGCCCGAGCGTTTCCGTGAGGCCTGGCAGGCGGTGGTCCAGCGCCATGACATATTGCGCAGCGGGTTCCTCTGGCAAGGCGGGCTGGCCCAGCCGCTGCAGTGGGTGCGCAAGCAGGTGCAGCTGCCGTGCCGTGAAATCGACCTGCGTGGCCATGAAGATCTTGAAGCTGCGTTGACGCGCCTGACTGATGCCGAGCGCGAGCAAGGCTTCGACCTGGCCCAGGCGCCACTGCTGCGCTTGACGCTGGCCCGCACGGGGGATGATCGCTATCAGCTGATCTATACCAGCCATCACATTTTGCTCGACGGCTGGAGCAATTCGCAGCTGCTTGGCGAGGTGCTGCAGCACTACGCAGGCCAGGCGCTGAAGAGCCTGAACGGGCGCTACAGTGATTACATCGGCTGGTTGCAACGCCAGGACAAACAGGCCAGCGAGGCCTTCTGGCGCGCACAGTTCGCCACCCTTGAGGAGCCGACCTGGCTGAGCCGTGCGCTCAAGTGCGCCGCCACCGGCCAGACCGGGCAAGGCGAATTGAAATGGCGCCTGGACGCTGCGATGACCGAACAGTTGCACGGCTTTGCCCGTCAGCAGAAAGTCACCCTCAACACGCTCGTGCAGGCCGCCTGGCTGTTGCTGTTGCAGCGCTACACCGGCCACGACAGCGTGGCATTCGGGGCTACGGTCGCGGGCCGGCCTACGCAATTGCAGGGCATCGAGCAGCAGATCGGCCTGTTCATCAATACCCTGCCGGTGGTCGCGCGGCCCGAGCCGCAGCTGGCGCTGGCCGGTTGGTTACAGACCGTACAAGCCATCAACCTGGCACTTCGGGACCACGAACACAGTGCGCTGAGTGATGTGCAGCGCTGGGCCGGGCAGGGCGGCGATGGAGTGTTCGATACCCTGCTGGTATTCGAAAACTACCCTGTGTCCGAGGCGCTGCAGCAAGGCGGCGTCAGTGACCTGCACTTTGGTGACGTGCACAGCCATGAGCAGAACAACTACCCACTGACCCTGAGCGTCAGCACCGGGGCCGACCTGTTGTTGCACTACAGCTATGACGCGGCGCAGTTCAGTGCCGAACGCATGGCCCAGGTTGCAGGCCACCTGGCCCATCTACTGGCGCAGATGGCGAACGGCTCGCCCCAGCGCTGCCTGGGTGAGCTGAAGCTGTTCGAAGAGGGGCGCCAGCGCGCCCCGGTGCAGGACTGGGGCATGGCCGCCGGCCAATACCCAAGCCTGGCGCCTGCCCATGTGCTGTTCGAGCAGCAGGCCCGGCGTGTTCCGAACCACATTGCGCTGATCACTGAAACCACCGAACTGACCTACGCCCAGCTCAACGCGGCGGCCAACCGCCTGGCCCACCGCCTGATCGCCCAGGGCGTGGGCCCGGACGTGCTGGTTGGCATCGCCGCCGAGCGCGACGCGCCGATGGTCATCGCCTTGCTGGCCGTGCTCAAGGCAGGCGGCGGCTACGTGCCGCTCGATCCGAAATTCCCCCGTGAGCGCTTGCAGCAGATGGTCGAGGACAGCCGCATCGCGCTGCTGTTGACCCAGTCGCACTTGCGCCAAGCGCTGGCGCTGGACGCGCAGGTGCAGTGCCTGCTGCTGGATACGCCTGAGGACGGCAGCGGCGCCGACAGCGACCCGCTCAACCGCGTGCACGCCGACAACCTGGCCTACGTGATCTTCACCTCCGGCTCGACCGGCCGGCCGAAGGGCGTGGCCATCAGCCATGATGCCTTGACCCGCCACGCTTTCGTGGCCCAGTGGTATTCCGATATCCACGCATCCGACTGCGTCCTGCAATTTGCCACGTTCAACTTCGATGCCTTCGTCGAGCAGCTGTACGCCCCGCTGGTCTGCGGTGCCACCGTGATGCTGCGGGGCAACGAAATCTGGGACAGCGAGACGTTCTACCAGCGGGTGCTGGCCCACGGCATCAGCGTGGCCGACCTGCCGACCGCGTACTGGAACCTGCTGGCCACCCAGTTTGCCAGCGTAGGGCCACGCGACTACGGGCAGCTGCGCCAGATTCATGCGGGCGGCGAAGCCATGCCGCCTGAAGGCATGGCCGCCTGGCACAAGGCCGGGCTGGGCCATGTGCGCCTGCTCAACACCTACGGCCCGACCGAAACCACGGTCACTTCCACCACGCTCGACTGCACCCCGTACGTGCTGGGCGAACAACCCGTGCCTCACACCTTGCCGATCGGCACGGCTTTGCCAGGGCGGGACATCTACCTGCTGGACGACGCCGGGCAGCCGGTGCCGACCGGTGTCGTAGGTGAGCTGGTGATCGGCGGCCAGTTGCTGGCGCGCGGCTATTTCGGCCGCAGTGCGCTGACCGCCGAGCGCTTCCTGCCCGACCCGTTCGGCGGCAACGGCGGGCGCTTGTACCGCACGGGCGACCTGGCGCGCTACCGTGCCGATGGCGTGATCGAATACGTCGGCCGGGTGGACCATCAGGTGAAGATCCGTGGCTTCCGTATCGAGCTGGGCGAGATCGAGACTTGCCTGCTGGCGCAGGCCGGTGTCAGCGAGGCGCTGGTCATGGCGCAGCCTGGCCCGAACGGGCCGCAACTGGTCGCTTACCTGGTTGCAGATGCAAACGTGCAGACGCTGCGCGAAGCGCTCAAGGCGAGCCTGCCGGACTACATGGTCCCCGCCCATCTCATGCTGCTCGACCACATGCCGCTGAGCCCGAGCGGCAAGATCGACCGCAAGGCACTGCCGCTGCCCGAGGCCTCCAGTAACCAGGCATTTATCGCCCCCCAGCGCCCGCTCGAACAGCAACTGGCGCGTATCTGGCAAGACGTGCTGAAGCTTGAGCGGGTCGGGGTGGACGATAACTTCTTCGAGCTGGGCGGTGACTCGATCATCTCCATCCAGGTGGTCAGCCGAGCCCGTCAGCAGGGGCTGCACTTCACGCCCAAGGAACTGTTCCAGCACCAGACCCTGCGCGCCCTGGCCAAGGTCGTGCGCACTGGCGACAGCGCCGTGCACATCGACCAGGGTACCGTCCTCGGCGGCATGCCGCTGCTGCCGGTGCAGCACAGCTTCTTCAGCGAGGCCATTGCCCAGCGTCACCACTGGAACCAGTCGGTGCTGCTGGTACCACGCACCGCGCTTGAGGGCGTTGCACTGGAGCGGGCATTGCAGGCCCTTGTGCAGCATCACGATGCGCTGCGCCTTACCTTCAGCGAGGGTGAGCAAGGCTGGCAGGCCGAACATGGCGAGCCCGTGACGGCGCTGCTGTGGCAGCGCGAGGTGGCCGATGCCCAGGCGCTCACCGCCCTGTGCGACGATGCCCAGCGCAGCCTGGACCTGGCCCACGGCCCGCTGCTGCGCGCGGTGCTGGCCACCCTTGCCGACGGCAGCCAGCGCTTGCTGCTGGTGATCCATCACCTAGTGGTCGATGGCGTATCGTGGCGCATCCTCTTCGAGGACCTGCAACAGGCCTACGCACAATGCCTGGCCGGGCAGCCCCTGAAACTGCCGAGGAAGACCACGGCCTACCAGGCCTGGGCGCAGAAACTGAAGGCGCATGCCCACAAGCCGGCGCTGCTGGGCCAGAAGGATTACTGGCTGGCGCAACTGCGTGGTCAACGCACAGACCTGCCGGGCGCCAAGGCCGATGCGGGCATGCAGGGGCACCACGCCCAGACTGTGCAGACCCGCCTGGACGCCCAGCAAACCCGTCGCCTGTTACAGCAGGCGCCTGCGGCGTACCGCACCCAAGTCAAGGACTTGCTGCTGACCGCCTTGGCCCGTGTGATCTGCCAGTGGACGGGCGAACAGGCCGCGCTGATCCAGTTGGAAGGCCATGGCCGCGAGGAGCTGTTCGACGACGTGGACCTCACCCGTACCGTGGGCTGGTTCACCAGCCTGTTCCCGGTGAAGTTGCCCGTGTCGACCGACCTTGGCGACACGCTTCGCCAGGTCAAGGAACACCTGCGCGGCATCCCTGACAAGGGTATCGGCTATGGTGTGCTGCGCTACCTGGGGGACGCTGCCACACGCGAGGCCCTGGGGGCCCTGGCGACGCCGCGTATCACCTTCAACTACCTGGGCCAGTTCGACGGCAGTTTTGCCGACGACGATGACGCCTTGTTCACCCCGGCTACCGAAAAGCGCGGCCGTGAGCAAAGCCCAGATGCCCCATTGGACAATTGGCTGGTGCTCAACGGGCGCGTGTACGACGGTTGCCTGAGCCTGGACTGGACGTTCAGCGCCGAGCAGTTCGAGGTGCAGACCATCAAGGACTTGGCCGATGCCTACGGCGCACAACTGCAAGCGCTGATCGAACACTGCCTGGCGCCTGACGCGGGCGGCGTGACGCCGTCCGATTTCCCCCTGGCCAGTCTTGACCAGGCGCAACTGGACCAGCTTGCGGTGCCTGCGGCCAACCTTGAGGACATCTACCCGCTGTCCCCGATGCAGCAGGGCATGTTGTTCCACAGCCTCTACGAACAGGGAAGTGGCGATTACCTGAACCAGATGCGTCTGGACATCGGTGGGCTCGACCCACAGCGATTCCGCAGTGCCTGGCAGGCCACCCTCGATGCCCACGCCATCCTGCGCACCGGGTTCAACTGGCAGTTCGAGCAGGCCGTGCAGGTGGTCATGAATCGGGTCGAGCTGCCGTTCCGCCTGCTGGACCTGCGCGACGAAACCTCTGCGCAAGCAACCCTTGATGCCCTGGCGCAAAGCGAACTGCAACGTGGCTTCGAGCTTCATACCGCGCCGTTGCTCAGGCTGGTACTTGCACAGACCGATGTGCAGGACTATCACCTGATCTACACCAGCCACCATATCCTGATGGACGGCTGGAGCACCTCGCAGCTTCTGGGCGAAGTGCTCCAGCGCTATGCCGGTCACCCGGTCACCCAAGGGCCTACGCAGTACCGCGACTACATCGGCTGGTTGCTGCGTCAGGACCGTCAGGCCAGCGAGGCGTTCTGGCGCGATCAACTGGCCCGTCTGCCGGCACCGACCCTGCTGGCACAAGCCTTGAAGCCGGTAACGCGCAGCTCAGGTCAATACGATCATTTCCACCGGCTGGACGAACATCACACCCAGCGTCTGAACGCCTTTGCGCGGCGCCACAAGGTCACCCTCAACACCGTCATCCAGGCGGCCTGGCTGTTGCTGCTGCAACGCTACACCGGGCACGACGGCGTCGTGTTCGGGGCCACCGTGGCCGGGCGCCCGGCGGCGATTAGCGGTGTGGAGCAGCAGATCGGCCTGTTCATCAACACCTTGCCGGTAGTGGCCAGCCCCCAGGTAGATCAGCCGCTGCAGGCGTGGCTGCATGCGCTTGTGCAACTGAACCTGGCACTGCGCGAGCAGGAGCACACCCCGCTCTTCGATATCCAGCGCTGGGCCGGGCAGGGCGGTGAAGCGCTGTTCGACAACATCATGGTGTTCGAGAACTATCCGGTTTCCGAGGCGCTGCAAGCAGCGCCCGTGGACCTGCGCTTTGGCAGCATCGACAACCATGAGCAGAGCAACTACCCGCTGACCGTCAGCGTAAACGCCGGGTCCACCGTGCTGCTGCACTTCACCTATGCGGGCGAGGCGTTCGATGCGCCGGGTATCGCGGGCATCAGTGACAACCTGGCCCACTTGCTCCTGCAAATGGTCGAGGGGCCCGACGGGCTTTGCCTGGGCGATCTGACCCTGCTGGACGACGGTCGCCAGCGCGCCCCGGTGCAGGACTGGGGCATGGCCGCCGGTCAATACCCAAGCCTGGCGCCTGCCCATGTGCTGTTCGAACAGCAGGCCCGGCGTGTTCCGCACCACACTGCGCTGATCACTGAAACCACCGAACTGACCTACGCCCAGCTCAACGCGGCGGCCAACCGCCTGGCCCACCGCCTGATCGCCCAGGGCGTGGGCCCGGACGTGTTGGTCGGCATCGCCGTCGAGCGCGACGCGCCGATGGTCATCGCCTTGCTGGCCGTGCTCAAGGCAGGCGGCGGCTACGTGCCGCTCGATCCGAAATTCCCCCGCGAGCGCTTGCAGCAGATGGTCGAGGACAGCCGCATCGCGCTGCTGTTGACCCAGTCGCACTTGCGCCAAGCGCTGGCGCTGGACGCGCCGGTGCAGTGCCTGCTGCTGGATACGCCTGAGGACGGCAGCGGCGCCGACAGCGACCCGCTCAACCGCGTGCACGCCGACAACCTGGCCTACGTGATCTTCACCTCCGGCTCGACCGGCCGGCCGAAGGGCGTGGCCATCAGCCATGGTGCCTTGACCCGCCACGCCTTCGTGGCCCAATGGTATTCCGATATCCACGCATCCGACTGCGTCCTGCAATTTGCCACGTTCAACTTCGATGCCTTCGTCGAGCAGCTGTACGCCCCGCTGGTCTGCGGTGCCACCGTGATGCTGCGGGGCAACGAAATCTGGGACAGCGAGACGTTCTACCAGCGGGTGCTGGCCCACGGCATCAGCGTGGCCGACCTGCCGACCGCGTACTGGAACCTGCTGGCCACCCAGTTCGCCAGCGTAGGGCCACGCGACTACGGGCAGCTGCGCCAGATTCATGCGGGCGGCGAAGCCATGCCGCCTGAAGGCATGGCCGCCTGGTACAAGGCCGGGCTGGGCCATGTGCGCCTGCTCAACACCTACGGCCCGACCGAAACCACGGTCACTTCCACCACGCTCGACTGCACCCCGTACGTGCTGGGCGAACAACCCGTGCCTCACACCTTGCCGATCGGCACGGCTTTGCCAGGGCGGGACATCTACCTGCTGGACGACGCCGGGCAGCCGGTGCCGACCGGTGTCGTGGGTGAGCTGGTGATCGGTGGCCAGTTGCTGGCGCGCGGCTATTTCGGCCGCAGTGCGCTGACCGCCGAGCGCTTCCTGCCCGACCCGTTCGGCGGCAACGGCGGGCGCTTGTACCGCACGGGCGACCTGGCGCGCTACCGTGCCGATGGCGTGATCGAATACGTCGGCCGGGTGGACCATCAGGTGAAGATCCGTGGCTTCCGTATCGAGCTGGGCGAGATCGAGACTTGCCTGCTGGCGCAGGCCGGTGTCAGCGAGGCGCTGGTCATGGCGCAGCCTGGCCCCAATGGGCCGCAACTGGTGGGCTACGTGGTCACGCAGGTGGCTGCGGTCACGCTGCGCGATGCCTTGAAAGCGAGCCTGCCGGACTACATGGTGCCGGCGCACCTGGTGGTGCTCGACAGCCTGCCATTGAGCCCAAGCGGCAAGATCGACCGCAAGGCGCTGCCGCTACCCGAGGCCGCTAGCAGCCATGCCTTCGCCGCCCCGCAGACAGCGCTCGAACAGCAGTTGGCCACAGTCTGGCAAGACGTGCTGAAGCTTGAGCGGGTTGGGGTGGACGATAACTTCTTCGAGCTGGGCGGTGACTCGATCATCTCCATTCAGGTGGTCAGCCGAGCGCGGCAACTGGGGCTGCACCTGACCCCGAAAGCGTTGTTCCAGCACCAGACCCTCCGGGCCTTGGCCCAGGTCGTTGGCACGGCAGACACAGCTCTGCAGATCGACCAAGGTGCGGTCACCGGCAGCACGCCGTTGCTCCCTGTGCAGCACAGCTTCTTCAGTGAGGCCATTGCCCAGCGTCACCACTGGAACCAGTCGGTGTTGCTGGTGCCGAGCGCGCCGCTTCAAGGGGCTGCGCTGGAGCAGGCGTTGCAGGCGTTGGTGCACCACCACGATGCCCTGCGCCTGCGCTTCAGTGAAGGCGAGCAGGGTTGGCAGGCCTGCCACGGCGACAGTGCCCAGGCGCTGCTGTGGCAACGCGAGGTGACCGATGCCCAGGCACTCACCGCCCTGTGCGACGATGCCCAGCGTAGCCTGGACCTGGCCCAGGGCCCGCTGCTGCGCGCGGTGTTGGCCACCCTGGCCGATGGCAGTCAGCGCTTACTGCTGGCGATCCATCACCTGGTGGTCGATGGCGTGTCGTGGCGCATTCTGTTCGAGGACCTGCAACAGGCTTACCAGCAGTGCCTGACCGGGCAGCCGCTCAGCCTGCCGGCCAAGACCAGCGCCTACAAGGCCTGGGCTGAACGCCTGCAAGCCCACGCCCGAAGCGAAACCCTATGCCAGCAACTGGCCTACTGGCAGGCCCAACTGCAGGGCTTTGCCCAGACGTTGCCTGGCGAAGATGCCCAAGGCAGCCAGCAGGTGGGCGACGCCCACACCGTGCAGGTTGAACTGGATCCAGCGCTGACCCGACAACTGCTTCAGCAGGCCCCGGCCGCTTACCGCACCCAAGTCAATGACCTGCTGCTGACCGCCCTGGCGCGGGTGATCTGCCAATGGACGGGCGAGCAGGCGGCATTGATCGAGTTGGAAGGCCACGGCCGCGAGACGCTGTTCGACGACGTCGACCTCACCCGTACCGTGGGCTGGTTCACCAGCCTGTTCCCAGTGAAACTGCCGGTGGCGGGGCCAGTGGGGGACACCATCAAGCAGGTCAAGGAGCACCTGCGTGCCATCCCGGACAAGGGCCTTGGCTTTGGAGTGCTGCGTTATCTGGGCGATGCGGCCACCCGCCAGGCATTGGCCACCCTGGCGCAGCCACGCATCACCTTCAACTACCTAGGCCAGTTCGACGCCAGCGCCGTACGTGAGGACGACGCGCTGTTCGCCCCGGCTGCGCAGAGCGGTGGGCGCCAGGTCAGTGATCAGGCGCCGCTGGGCAATGCCTTGACCATCAACGGGCAGGTGTTCGAGGGCGCCCTGAAGCTGGACTTCACGTTCAGCCGCCAGCGGTTCGCCGCGGGCACCATCGAGGAACTGGCCCAGGCCTATGTGGGCGAGCTACGTGCGGTCGTTGAACACTGCCTGGCCTTGGAGCACCCCTGCCTGACCCCGTCCGACTTCCCGCTCGCAGGGCTGAGCCAGGCGCAGCTGGACCGCTTGCCGGTGCCGGCCGGGGCTGTCGAAGACCTGTACCCGCTGTCGCCGATGCAACAGGGCATCCTGTTCCATACCCTCGAAGCCGCCCAACAGGGGCTGTACGTCAGCCAAACCAGCGTGCAGGTACAAGGGCTGGACAACGCGCGCTTCATTGCGGCCTGGCAGCACATGGTCGATCGCCATGAAATCCTGCGCACTGGGTTCTGGACCGAAAGCCACCTCAGCGAGCCGTTGCAATGGGTGGCCAAGCGTGCCGAACTGCGTGTGCGCGAGCTCGATTGGCGAGATCGCCCGGTCAGCGTCGCCGACCTGCAAGGCCTGGCCGAACAGGACTACGCCCGCGGCTTCGACCTGCTGCAGCCGCCCTTGATGGGCCTGACCTTGGTGCGCCTGGACGAGCAGCGCCAGCAACTGATCTGGAGCAGCCACCACATCCTCATGGACGGCTGGAGCCACTCACGCCTGCTTGGCGAGGTGTTCGCCGTGTACGGTGGGCAAGCACTGCCCGGCAAGCGCGGCAGCTACCGCGACTACATCGGCTGGCTGGCCGCCCAGCCCCAGGCGCAGATGGAGCTCTTCTGGAAAGACAAGCTGGCCGGGCTGGAAGGGCCCACCCTGCTGGCCACCGGGTTGCATCCAGCGCCCGTCGCCGAGGCCGACGGCTACGACGCCCTGTACCTGAACTGGGACGCCGCGCAAACCCGGCAACTGCGTGATCAGGCCCAGCGCCTGCGGGTCACGCCCAACACGCTGATCCAGGCGGCGTGGTTGCTGCTGCTGCAACGCTACACCGGGCAATCGCGCGTGTGCTTCGGCGCAACCGTTGCCGGTCGTCCGGCAAACCTGCCGGGTGCTGAAGACATGCTGGGCCTGTTCATCAACACGCTGCCGATCATCCAGGCACCTGCGCCCGAACAACCGGTGGGCCAGTGGTTGCAGGCCCTGCAGGACTACAACGTGCAGGTGCGTGACTACGAGCACGTCTCTCTGGCCGATGTGCAGCGTTGGTCCGGGCAAAGCGGGCAGGCGCTGTTCGACAGCATCGTGGTGTTCGAGAACTATCCCCTGGACGAGCGCCTGCAAGACGCCGGTGAAGACGGCTTGCGCTTCGGCGCCAGCGAAGGCCGCGACGTGACCAACTATGCCATGGACCTCGCCGTGCACCTGGATGACACCTTGAGCATCGAGTTCCTTTATTGGCGCAGCCGCTTCAGCCCCGCCGCCTGCCAAGGCATCCGGCGCAGCTTCGAGCGCTTGCTTCAAGCGCTGCTGGGCGACCCACTGGCAGCCATCGGCAGCCTGCCCATGCTCGATGCCGACGCTGAACGCCAGCAAGCCCAGGCCAACCGGCTGGTCGCCAACCCGACCCGCACGCCGCTGCTGCAGCGCATTGCCGGGCATGTGCAGGCCCGTGGGCAGCAGGTGGCGGTCAGCTGCGCCGGGCGGTCCCTGACGTATGCCGAACTTGAGGCGCGCGCCAACCGCCTGGCCGTGGCCCTGATCGAGGCCGGTGCTGCCCCGGAGGTGCGTGTCGGGGTGGCGCTGGAGCGCTCGGTGGACATGATCGTGGCCTTCTATGCGGTGCTCAAGACCGGCGCTGCCTATGTGCCTGTCGATATCGACTACCCATGCGAGCGGGTGCAGTGGATCATCGAGGACTCGGCCATGCGACTGCTCATCAGCCAGGCCAGCGTCAGTGAACGTTTGCCAAGCGCCGAAGGGGTCGACACCCTGCTGCTCGAATCGCTTGCGCCGGTGCAGGCGCAGGTCGCCTTGCCGGCGGTCGCGATCGACGAGGACAACCTGGCGTACCTGATCTACACCTCCGGTTCCCTGGGCAAGCCCAAAGGCGTTGCAGTCGCCCGCGGGCCGCTGGCCATGCATTGCCAGGCCATCATCGAGCGCTATGGGATGAGTGAGGCGACCCGCGAGTTGCTGTTCATGTCGTTCGCCTTCGATGGCGCCCAGGAGCGCTGGCTCTCCACCCTGGCGGCCGGTGGTCAGCTGGTGGTGCGCGACAACCGTCTGTGGACGCCCGAGGAAACCTGGCAGGTGCTGCATGAGCAGGCCATCACCATCGCCTGTTTCCCGCCTGCGTACCTGCAACAGTTGGCCGAATACGGCCAGGCCTTCGACAACCCGCCACCGGTGCAGATCTACTGCTTTGGCGGCGACGCCGTGGCCGATGCCAATTTCGAGTTGGTCAAGCGCACCCTGCGCCCAAGGCTGCTGACCAATGGCTACGGCCCTACCGAAACCGTGGTCACGCCGTTGCTGTGGGTGGTCGATACCGACCAGCGCTGCGAGGCGGCCTATGCGCCGATTGGTACACGGGTGGGCGAGCGTACCCTGCACATTCTCGATGCCGGCCTGAACCCATTGCCCGATGGCGTACCGGGTGAGTTGTACATTGGCGGGGAGGGGCTTGCGCGGGGCTACCATGCGCGGCCAGGCCTGACCGCCGAGCGTTTCGTCGCCGACCCCAATGGCAGTGGCGCGCGCCTGTACCGCACCGGCGACCTGGTGCGCCGCCGCGCAGACGGGGTGATCGACTTCCTTGGCCGCCTGGATCATCAGGTGAAGATCCGGGGCTTTCGCATCGAGCTGGGCGAAATCGAGGCCCGCTTGCGCAGTCAACCTCAGGTGCGCGATGCGGTCGTCGTGGCCCGTGAAACCGAAGGCGGCAAGCAACTGATCGGCTACGTGGCCACCAGCAGCCCGGCGCTGCAAGGCGAGGCGCTGCGCATGGCGTTGCAACAGGGCTTGCCCGACTACATGGTGCCCAGCCAGATCCTGGTGCTGGAACACCTGCCGCTGAGCCCCAACGGCAAGGTCGATCGCAAGGCGCTGCCAGACCCGTCCTTCAAGGGCCGCGAGTACGTGGCACCGCGCAACGCCCTCGAAGCGGGCCTTGTCGCGATCTGGCAAGAGGTGCTGGAGCTGGAGCAGGTCGGGGTGACGGACAACTTCTTCGAGCTGGGCGGCGACTCCTTGCGCACCCTGAAGGTGTTGTCCAAGGTGCGCAATCAACCGGCGCTGGGCGTTGAGCTGAAGCTGCGTGACATGATGAGCAAACCCACCATCGCCGAGTTGTCCGGTTATGTGGATGACGCCGTGGCAGTGCCGTCACCGCTGCTGCCGCTCAACGGCCCGGTCGCGCAATGCGAGCCCCTGTTCTGCCTGCACGCAGGGTTCGGCACCGTGTTCGACTACGAGCCCCTGGCGCGGCGACTGGACGGAGTGCGCCAGGTCATCGGCGTGCAGTGCCGCATGCTGCTGGACAAGCACTGGCAGGACAGCTCGCTGGAAGCCATGGCCCAGGACTACGCAGGGTTCATCCGCGAACAGCAACCACAAGGGCCGTACCACCTGCTGGGCTGGTCGCTGGGCGGGCCGCTGGCGCTGCTGGTCGCCCGCGTGCTGGAAGGGCAGGGCCACTGCGTGCACTTCGTTGGGCTGGTGGACAGCTTCGTGCCCGGTGACCACGGCCCAGAGGACGACCTGACCGAAGAGCTGCGCAACTTCCTGTCGATCATCCTGGACCAGCCGCCCGAAAGCCTGCCGACGTTCGACCTGACTCTCGACGGCTCCCACCAGGCCCTCGAAGCCCTGGTAGCGCAGGTGCAGGCCCACGTGCTGGGCAGCGGTGATTCACCGCGCTTTGCTGCCGAGGAACTGGTGCATGCCTTTACGGTGGCGCTGCGCCTCAAGGCCCTGTCGCGACGCCTGGCGCCGCTGCCCGCCATCGAGTGCCCGGCCAGCTTCTGGTGGGCAGAGGAGGGGTACGGCGCGCCGGCCCACGCCTATCAACGGCGGTTCAGCCATGACGACGCAACGCTCATCCAGGCGTCGCACTTCGACATCCTCAAGCAGCCCCAGGTGTTGCGCGAGGTGTGCCAGTGCCTGGATGCGACCACCGAAACCCAGGGGCGCGCGTGACGCGCCCTGTCACTGACTTTCAAGTAAGGATTGAACATGGCATTGCACCCTGACCTGGCCGCGTTTCTGGAACTGGTCGAATTCGGCAGGCTGACCGGCAAAAGCCAGCCCATGCACGCGATGGAGGTGGCCCAGGCCCGCGCCGAATTCGCCGCCAGCTCGCAAGTGCTCGACCCCAGCCCGCCCGGTGACCTGAGTGTCAGCCAATTGAGCATCCCCACCCGCGACGGCGCCCAGCTGCCCGCACGGCTCTACCGCAACGGGCAGCCTGCAGCTGCACCGCAACCGGTGATCCTCTACCTGCACGGCGGCGGCTATGTGGTCGGCAGCCTCGACTCACACGATTCGGTGTGCCGGCGCCTGGCGAGCATGGGCGACTTCGCGGTGCTCGCCCCGGATTACCGACTGGCGCCGGAGCACCGTTTCCCCGTTCCTGTGAACGATGCGCTCGATGCCGCCAACTGGCTGGCCGAGCATGCCCTTGCGCTTGGGCTGGACAACCGCCGGGTGGTGTTTGCCGGCGACAGCGTCGGCGCAAGCCTTGCGACCGTCCTGGCCATCACCGCGGTCAAGGCCCCTGAAACGTTGGCGATCAAGCCGCTGGCGCAGCTGCTGTTCTACCCGGTCACCGACTTGTCGTGCCTGCGCGACTCCCACCGCCAGCATGCCGAAGGCTATTTGCTGGAGACCGAGACGCTGGAGTGGTTCTACCAGCACTACGCACCGCTGCCCCAACAACGCCTGGACTGGCGCGCTTCACCGCTGCTAGCCCAAGTGGACACGCCTCTCGCGCCGGCTTATCTGTGGGTGGCGGAATATGACCCGTTGCATGACGAAGGCCTGGCCTATCGCGACCGGTTGCAGGCGAGCGGGACGCCGGTGACGTTTGTACGGGCACAGGGGCTTAGCCATGACTTTTTGCGGATGTCGGGGTTGGTGGGGCAGGTGGGGGGAATTTATCGGGATGTGGGGGGGTGGCTGAACGCGGTTGGGGGGTGAGGTGGGCGTTGTGTTATTTCGTCGATTTGGCCATCAACAGCAGACTGATCTGCCGTTACCACGGCGCTGGTACCTGACGATTTCTCAGCTGACGTTGCATTTGGATGACGTACACGTTTCGGGCGGCGCAGCCCATGTGCAACAGCGGCGGGCAGGCGATGAGCGTAATAGCCCTGGCGTGCCGTTAGCAGAATAGAGCGCACACACATCCAGCCCTATCTATTGCGACCAACTTGGATAGTAGGTGTGTGCTTTTTTCTGATCGTTTCCTAGGCTCTGTGAGAAAAGCCTTGATACTCGGTGATGCTGCGTGGAAAACAGCCTG
>NZ_JBICMI010000026.1:0-95882 GCF_043106155.1 Pseudomonas sp. FYR_7 | reverse complement strand
CGCAAGACCTGCGTTCGGCCTTCTGAAGTCGCGAAGATCAAGATCAAGATCAAGATCAAGATCAAGATCAAGATCAAGATCAAGATCAAGATCAAAAGCTAGATTGAACGCTTTGGAGTTGGGTGAATCAGTATCGAACTCAGTAGCCATGAGAGGCTGTTTTGGGGATGCGTGTGTGATATTTGACTCGATAGCGAACTTGGAGGTGACAAAGTTGTAACTCGGTGTAAGTAAGGTATGCGCATTATCGCCTTGAGCGCTCCATCATGAGTCGGGTAATAGCCAAATGACTGCACCCTTGGATGCCAGCGCCTGAAGTCCACAGCGTATCCTCAAGAACACCTTCGCGCCGCCACACTATCACCTCGATAGCGAACGGTGGTTGTCCTCTAACCTGCGAAAGAGGACAATTATCGGCTTCCTGTCACAACCAGCGATCTTGCATGGCCTTTCTTGCACTTGGTATCAACCATAAGACTGCCTCGGTAGACGTACGCGAGCGCGTGGCGTTTACCCCGGAGCAGCTGGTGGATGCCCTGCAGCAGCTCTGCCGCCTCACCACCAGTCGCGAGGCAGCGATCCTGTCCACCTGCAACCGCAGCGAGCTCTACATCGAGCAGGACCAGCTGTCGGCCGATGCCGTGCTCCAATGGCTGGCCGACTATCACCGCCTCAGCCTCGACGAATTGCGTGCCAGCGCCTACGTGCACGAAGAGCACGATGCCGTCCGGCACATGATGCGCGTTGCCTCCGGCCTCGACTCTCTGGTGCTCGGCGAACCGCAGATCCTCGGCCAGATGAAGTCCGCCTATGCCGTTGCCCGCGAAGCCGGCACCGTGGGGCCGCTGCTCGGGCGCCTGTTCCAGGCCACGTTCAGCGCCGCCAAGCAGGTCCGTACCGACACCGCCATCGGCGAAAACCCCGTGTCGGTCGCCTTCGCGGCGGTCAGTCTGGCCAAGCAGATCTTCAGCGACCTGGCCCGCAGCCAGGCCCTGCTGATCGGCGCCGGTGAAACCATCACCCTGGTCGCCCGCCACCTGCACGAGCAGGGCGTGCGCCGCATCGTGGTGGCCAACCGTACACTCGAGCGCGCCAGCACCCTGGCCGAGCAGTTTGGTGCACACGCCGTGCTGCTCGCCGATATCCCCCAAGAGCTCGCCAACAGCGATATCGTCATCAGTTCCACCGCCAGCCAATTGCCGATTCTAGGCAAGGGCGCCGTCGAAAGCGCCCTCAAGCAGCGCCGGCACAAACCCATCTTCATGGTCGATATCGCTGTCCCGCGCGACATCGAGACCGAAGTGGGCGAGCTCGACGATGTGTACCTCTATACCGTCGACGACCTGCATGACGTGGTTGCCGAAAACCTCAAGAGCCGCCAGGGCGCCGCCCAGGCCGCCGAAGAACTGGTGGCGGTGGGGGCCGAGGATTTCATGGCGCGCCTGCGTGAGCTGGCTGCTGTCGATGTGCTGCGGGCCTACCGCCAGCAAAGCGAACGGCTGCGTGATGAAGAACTGCAAAAGGCTCAGCGCTTGCTGGCCAACGGTGGCAACCCTGAAGACGTATTGGCCCAATTGGCGCGCGGCCTGACCAACAAGCTCCTGCATGCGCCCAGCGTGCAGCTGAAAAAGCTCTCGGCCGAGGGCCGCCTCGATGCGCTGGCCATGGCCCAGGAACTCTTTGCCCTCCAAGAGGGCTCCACGGACAAATCCCTGTAATGAAAGCGTCGCTGCTCAATAAACTGGACATTCTCCAGGACCGCTTCGAAGAACTCACCGCTTTGCTTGGTGATGCCGAGGTCATCTCCGACCAGACACGTTTTCGCGCCTATTCCCGCGAGTACGCCGAAGTCGAACCGGTGCACACGGCCTATCAGCAATGGCGCAAAGTCCAGGACGATCTTGAAAGCGCCCAGGCGCTGCTCAAGGACAGCGACCCGGACATGCGTGATATGGCCGTGGAGGAGGTGCGCGAGGCCAAGGACCGGTTGGTGGCGTTGGAGGCTCAGCTGCAGCGCATGTTGCTGCCCAAGGACCCCAACGACGGGCGCAACGTGTTTCTCGAGATTCGCGCCGGTACCGGTGGCGACGAGGCGGCGATCTTTTCGGGCGATCTGTTTCGCATGTATTCGCGCTACGCGGAAAAGCGCGGCTGGCGGCTGGAAATCCTCTCCGAGAATGAAGGCGAGCACGGCGGGTACAAGGAAATCATCGCCCGCGTCGAGGGCGAGAACGTGTACGGCAAGCTCAAGTTCGAGTCCGGCGCGCACCGTGTACAGCGCGTGCCCGAAACCGAATCCCAGGGCCGCATTCACACCTCGGCCTGCACCGTGGCGGTCTTGCCGGAGCCGGATGAGCAAGCGGCCATCGAGATCAACCCAGCCGACTTGCGCGTGGACACCTACCGCGCGTCCGGCGCAGGCGGTCAGCATGTGAACAAGACCGACTCGGCCATCCGCATCACGCACTTGCCCACGGGCATTGTCGTCGAATGCCAGGAAGAGCGTTCCCAGCACAAGAACCGTGCGCGCGCCTTATCTTGGCTGTCGGCGAAGTTGAACGACATGCAGACCAGTGCCGCTCAGAACGCCATCGCCAGTGAGCGCAAGCTGCTGGTGGGCTCCGGGGATCGCTCCGAGCGCATTCGCACCTACAATTACCCACAGGGTCGGGTCACGGATCATCGCATCAACCTGACCTTGTACTCGCTGGACGACGTGCTGGCCGGTGGAGTCGATGCGGTGATCGAGCCTTTGCTGGCCGAATACCAGGCCGACCAACTGGCTGCTCTGGGGGACTGATGACCATCATCGCCAGCCTGCTGCGCAACGCGCAGTTACCCGATTCGCCTACCGAGCGCCTGGATGCCGAGTTGCTGCTGGCGGCGGCGCTTGGCAAATCGCGCAGTTATTTGCACACCTGGCCAGAACGCATCGTCAGCAGCGACGCTGCCCAGACTTACGACGGCTATCTGCAGCGGCGCAGGGACGGAGAGCCCGTGGCCTATATCCTCGGCCAGCAGGGCTTCTGGAAGATCGACCTGGAAGTGGCCCCGCATACGCTCATCCCGCGCCCGGACACCGAACTGCTGGTCGAGACGGCGCTGGAGCTGCTGCCTGCGCTGCCGGCCAAGGTGCTCGACCTGGGTACCGGCACCGGTGCAATTGCCCTGGCGCTGGCCAGCGAGCGACCGGCGTGGCAGGTAACGGCGGTCGATCGCGTGCCCGAGGCCGCCGCGTTGGCCGAGCGCAACCGCCAGCGGCTTGGCCTGGCCAACGCCCGCATCCAGGTCAGCCACTGGTTCGACGGCCTTTCCAGCGAACGCTTCGACCTGATCGTCAGTAACCCGCCCTATATCGCGGCTTCAGACCCGCACCTGATCGACGGTGACGTACGCTTCGAGCCCAGCAGCGCGCTGGTAGCCGGGGTCGACGGTCTGGATGACCTGCGGGTCATCGCCGCGCAGGCGCCGAGCCACCTCACCCCAGGCGGCTGGCTCCTGCTCGAGCATGGTTATGACCAGGCTGATGCCGTACAGGTGCTGCTGCGGGAAAACGGCTTTGTCGAGGTGAGCAGCCGCACCGACCTAGGCGGCCATCCGCGCATCACCTTGGGGCACCTGCCATGCTGAGCGACCAGGAGCTGCTGCGCTACAGTCGGCAGGTATTGCTGTCCCAGATCGACGTCGACGGCCAGCTGCGCCTTAAGCACAGCAAGGCCCTGATCGTCGGACTCGGCGGCCTGGGCTCGCCCGTGGCGCTGTACCTGGCGGCTGCTGGCGTTGGCGAGTTGCACCTGGCAGATTTCGATACGGTCGACCTGACGAACCTGCAGCGCCAGGTCATCCATGACAGTACCAGCGTGGGCATGAGCAAGGTCGACTCGGCCTTGCAGCGTCTGCAGGCAATAAACCCGGAAATCGACCTGGTTGCCCACCGGCAGGCGCTGGATGAGGACTCGCTGGCCGCTGCCGTAGCGGCCGTGGACCTGGTCCTCGACTGCTCGGATAACTTCGGGACGCGCGAGGCGGTCAATGCGGCCTGCGTGGCGGCTGCCAAGCCCCTGGTCAGTGGCGCCGCGATCCGCCTGGAAGGCCAGCTCTCGGTTTTCGATCCGCGCCGCGATTACAGCCCCTGTTATCACTGCCTGTATGGTCACGGCAGCGAGGCTGAGCTGACCTGCAGCGAGGCGGGCGTGATCGGCCCCCTGGTAGGTCTGGTGGGCAGCTTGCAGGCGCTGGAGGCCATGAAGCTGCTGGCCGGCTTCGGCGAAGCCTTGGTAGGGCGACTGTTGCTGATCGACGCTCTGGGCACGCGTATCCGTGAATTGCGGGTAAAACGCGACCCTGGCTGCGCGGTGTGTGGCAAGCGCGATGGCTAAGCGCGAGGGGCCAGTCGCGGTGATGGACTCCGGGGTGGGGGGGCTGTCAGTGCTTGCCGAGATTCGTCAGCGCTTGCCCAACGAAACGCTTCACTACCTCGCCGATTGTGGCCATGTACCGTACGGGGAAAAATCGCCGGACTACATTCGCGAACGCTGTCGCCACATCGCCGCCTTCTTTTATCAGCAAGGTGCCAAGGCCATGGTACTGGCCTGCAACACGGCCACCGTGGCTGCGGTGGCCGACCTGCGTGCGCACTATCCTGACTGGCTGATCGTGGGCATGGAACCGGCGGTCAAGCCTGCCGCAGCGGCTACCCGTTCAGGGATAGTCGGCGTGCTGGCCACGACCGGGACCTTGCAGAGCGCCAAGTTCGCCGCCTTGCTCGATCGCTTTGCCAGTAACGTGCGGGTAGTCACCCAGCCTTGCCCTGGGCTTGTCGAACTGATCGAAACGGGGGACCTGACCAGCCCGGTGTTACGCACTTTGCTGGGCAGTTACGTTGAACCGCTTCTGGCGGCAGGCTGCGATACCTTGATACTGGGCTGCACGCATTATCCGTTCTTGAAACCCTTGCTGGCTGAAACGGTGCCCCCACACGTGGCCGTCATCGATACGGGCGCTGCCGTGGCCCGTCAACTCGAACGCCTGCTCGCAGGGGCTGATCTGCTTGCACGCGGCCCAGCTCGGTCGACCCGCTTCTGGACCAGCGCCGAACCACGTGCGTTGATGGATATCCTTCCGGTGCTGTGGCACCCATTTCAGGACGTAGAACGTTTCACGTCCTGAGCAGTGCCCTGCATGACTGGCGTTTCTACCCTCGCAGTACCACCTAGTGCTGCGGCAGCGGCCAGAGGTTCGACGGGTTCAGCGTCTCGAGCACCAGCTCAGGTTCACGTGCACGCAAGCGCGTCAGAAGCTCAAGCGCGGCGGTGTCGGCAGTCCAGTCCTCAGGCACGGCGCTGGCGGCCGTCACGGGGTTTTTCAGGGACTGCGGTGCTACCACCGTCAACGCTATGCCATTGGCAAGCAACGACGGGCGCTGCTCCCTCACCCACTGCACGGCATTGTTCCAGCCGGCAGGAAACTGCGTCGGCGCGTAAAGCTGCGCGGCGGAGTACCGGCTGAAAACAGCCATTATCTGGGGCATATCGCCTTTGGCCAGCAGGGGCGTGGCGTACTCCAGGCAGTGCTGTGCCGCCTGAAGGTTGGTGATGATCAGCTGCTCGAACAACTCGCTGTCCGAGGTGCCTGGAAGGAGGTAATCACAGGTGGCGGCATTCAGGATCAAGCCATCCAACGACCCCCAGGCATGGTCGATCATGCGGCCTGCCTCGTCAGCATCGGGTTGCTGTTGTAACTGGCCAGGAAGCCGCAGCAAACGATCGCCATGATGCATGCACAAGCGATCGAGCTCCTCGCTTGCACCTGCACTGGCAGCGACCCGGTGCCCCTTTGTCAAAAGATCGCGGACCATTGCCAGGCCCAGCCCATTCGTTGCGCCTGTAACCCAAAAACTGCGTGAGCCACTCACGGCATTGCCCTCTATACACGACTAGCGGGGCAACTCCTTGAAAGCCTGGAGCGCCCGCTGTCGACTACTGTGAAGATCGACGATAGGACTGGGATAGAGGTTAGCATCAATCAAGCCGCGACATTTTCCAGGGTCGTGGATATTTTTATCGTCGATGTCCTGCAATTCAGGGACCCATTGACGGATGAAGCGGCCTTTGGGGTCGAAGCGTTGTGACTGCGACACGGGGTTGAAGATCCGGAAGTAGGGCACCGAGTCGGTACCGGTGGATGCGCTCCACTGCCAGCCACCGTTGTTGGCTGCCAGATCCCCGTCGATCAGATGGCGCATGAAGTGACGTTCCCCCAGCCGCCAGTCGATCAACAGATTCTTGCTCAGGAACATGGCAGTCAGCATGCGCAGCCGGTTGTGCATCCAGCCGGTGGCCAGCATCTGGCGCATGGCCGCATCAATGATCGGGAAGCCGGTTCGGCCCTGCTGCCAGGCTTCGAACTCCTTGGGTGCCTTACGCCAGGGCAACGCCTCGGTGTGCGCACGGAAGGCACGATGCCGGGACACCTGGGGATAGCCCGTCAGGATGTGCTTGTAGAATTCGCGCCAGAGCAATTCGTTGACCCAGGTCTGGACGCCGCTGCTGCCGCTGTCGAACTCGCCCCGGTTATGGGCCAGCGCGGCATGCAGGCATTGGCGGGGTGAGATGACCCCCGCTGCAAGATAGGCTGACAATTGGCTGGTGCCCTCGCGAGCAGGAAGATCACGCAGCGTCTCGTAGTCGTCGATGATTTCATCGGTGAACCGGGCAAGCCTTGCCTGAGCCTCCTTCTCGCCAGCGGGCCAACGTTTGCGCAGCGCGTCTGCCGGCTTTTCGAAGGGTTCGACATGTTGCGCAATCGGGTCGCTCTTGATCGATGTCGGGGCTTGGCGTTTAACCGGTGCGGCCATCGAGGGCAGGCTGCGGTGCAAGTGTTCAAGGCAATTTTTCTTGAATTGGCCGAACACCTGGAAGTAGCCGCCACTACGGGTCAGCACCGTCCCCGGACGGAACAGGAGTTGGTCGAGATGGGTGTGAACCTCAACCTTTGAAGCTTTGAGCAATTTGCATGTGGCTGCGTCGCGGCGGGCCTCGTTGATGCCGTATTCCTCGTTCCAGTGAACGCTCTGGACATTGTGCTTTCGGCAGACATCGAGCACAGCCTCAGGCGCATCATCCCAGGTGTCTATCTTGCGTATGAGCAGTGGGATGTTGAGCGCGTCAAGCGACTGCCGCACTTCGCGCAGGTTGCGTAGCCAGAAATCCACTTTACAGGCCGCATCGTCATGGGCCTGCCATTGGCCAGGGCTAATAAGCCACAGGGCCAGGGTTGGGCCACGTTCACTGGCGGCGCTAAGGGCCGTGTTGTCGGTAACGCGCAAGTCACTGCGAAGCCAAGTCAAGTGCATGAAATCGGAATCTCTCCAGGCTGGCAGTCACAGGCCTTGCAGTAGTCGCAAGGCCGCTTGAGGGGTATCGAAGGTGTGCAGGTGAGGCAGGTCGAGCGAGCCCAGTTGGGTCTGGTGCAGCGCGAGCAAGGCACCCCCGGCAAGGGTGGGCAATTGCAGGTTCTGAAGCGTGCGCTGCAACGCGCGGGTATCGATGCGCGGGCCGAGGTTCAAGAGCACTGCGCGTGGCTTCAAGGCCGCGGCTGCACTCTGCAACTGCGCACCGGCCACGGCCTGCTCGAGGATTTCCACCGCAAAGCCATTGCTGGTGAACAGCCATGCGCACAGCCACAGGCCAGGGTCGAAGCCCCGGTCACTGTCTTCGGCAAGCAGAACCGGTGGGCCCTGTAGCAACTGATTGTCGTGGTACACCCGCGCGCCCAGTTTGCTGCGCAACCAGGTGTGGAAGAACACCTGCTCAAGCCGTGCGTTGAAGTAGTTGCGCCAGCGCAGTTCCAGCAGGTCCAGTAAAGGCAGCAGCAACTGCTCGCACAACGTGACGGCGGGGTAGAGCGCCATGGCCTGGTTCAGCTGATGATCGAGCGCCCGTTGCGACAGGTTGGCGATGGCTTCGAGCATCTGGAACTGACGGGTTTGCCAGTCCCCAGTCGGTGGTGTGCTGAGTGGCTTGTCCAGCAACTCTCCCACCTGGCTGACCGATGCGCCTCGCTGCAACCAGGCCAGAATCGCTTCCACCCTCTCGATCTGTTCGACCGGGTACAGTCGATGCCCTTTGGGCGTGCGCTGTGGCTTGAGCAAACCGTAGCGCCGCTCCCATGCGCGCAGGGTGACCGGGTTGACGCCCGTGCGTCGGGCCAGCTCACCAATTGGTAAAAGAATCTCAGACCGCATTACGTAGCCCCAGGCGTTCAGGATGAGGCTGCAAGTAGGCTTGTTGCAGCAAGTAGGGGTCGGGGTGGTTGCGCAGATGATGCTTGAGCAGGGTCAGCGGCACGATCAAAGGCACGATCCCTTGCTGATACTGCCCGATCAACGTTTGCAGCTCGGCTTTATCGGCAGGGGTCAGGGCATTTTTGAAATAGCCGCTCAGGTGCTGCAGCACATTACTGTGTGTGCCACGGCTGGCGCGGCGGCGCAAGGCCTGCATCAGCTCGGAGAAATAACGGGGGGCAATAACGTCAGGGTCGTCGTCTTTGCTCATGGTGCCGAGCATGCGTCCCAAGGTGCGATACGCCTGCGGGTTGTTCGCCATCAGCAGGTACTTGTAGCGGGCGTGGAAAGCCAGCAATGCGTGGCGACTCACGCCTTCTTCAAGTAGATGCTGCCAATCGGCGTACGCGTACACGCGGCTGATGAAGTTTTCGCGCAGCACAGGGTCGTGCAGGCGGCCTTCCTCTTCGACCGGCAGGTCTGGCCTTAGCTCGCAAAAAGCCTGCGCATAGGCGCCACGACCGCCGTTGATGGCTGGGTGACCGTTGTCCTGGTAGACCTTCACACGCTCAAGTCCGCAAGAGGGCGACTTCTGCATGAAGATGTATCCGCAAATATCATCGAGTTCGGCGGCCATTTGCTTGCCGTATTCACGCAAGGGGCTCGTATAGTCCAGCCCAGGATTGCGCGTGCCTACGACTTCAGGATGTTCAGGGTCGCCCACCAGACGGATGGGATCACGGGGTACCCCCAAACCAATCGCCATTTCTGGACACACCGTCGTCCATTCGAAATGTTCTTCCAGCTGGGTGCGGCATAGGTCCGAGGACTTGTGGCCACCGTTGTAACGCACGTTGTGCCCGGTCAGGCAGGCACTGATAGCGATGCGCGGCTTGTTGTGAACAGCGGGGTCGTGCATAGCTGCCTCCATAAACCTGTACAAATCACAAATTATGTACAGGAATATTCCAGCACATAGCGGGCCCGATGCGAACCCTTAGTGTGTAGATAGCCGATCAGTCCAAGTGTTCAAGTAAACGGCGCGCTGCCTCTTGGCCACTTAACCATGCACCCTCCACCCGCCCGGACAGGCACCAGTCCCCGCAGGCATATAGCCCTTGGTCGGCGTCGGCCAAGGCGCCAAATTCGTGATGACTGCCAGGGCGTGCATACAACCAGCGGTGGGCCAGGGCGAACGTGGGCTCAGGCACGACGCAACCGACCAGTTCGGCGAACTCGCCGCGCAGGTGCTCGACAACTTCCTCCTTGGACAAGTCGATGTGTTGTCGGCTCCAACTGGAAGTGGCGTGCAACACCCACGTGTCCAAGGTCTCGTCGCGCCCTGGCTTGCTGCGGTTGCGGGCCAGCCAGTCAAGCGGGCTTTCCTGGACGAAGCAGCCTTGCATGGGCGTATCCAAAGGGGCCTGAAAGCCTAGCGCCACCGCCCACGTCGGCTCCATCTGCACCCCGGCGGCCACGGCTGCGAGCTTTGGCGTGGCCGCCAGCAGGGGCGTTGCCTGTGGCGCTGGCACGGCAACCACCACCCGGCTGAACGGACCGTGGCTGCACCCGTCGGTGTCCTGCAGGTGCCAGTAGTCCTTGCCGCGAAAGACTTCGGTGATACGGCAGGCGAAGTTCACGGTCATGTCCTTGAGCAGGCCGCGGGTGATGGCGCTCATGCGTGGTACGCCCACCCAGCGCGTCTGTTCGTCGGGGGAGGGGGTGAGCGCCCCGTCACGGTAGTGGTACAGCTGCGGTTTCCACTGCGCCGCCCAGCCGGCGGCTACCCAGTGCTGCAGTTCTTCGACGAAACGGCGGTCGCGGGCGGTGAAATATTGCGCCCCCAGGTCCAGGGCGCCGGCTTCGCCGCGTTTGCTGGTCATGCGCCCGCCGCTGCCGTGGCCCTTGTCGAAAAGGTGCACGATCTGCCCGGCGCTCTGCAGTGCCTGGGCGGCCGAGAGGCCGGCAATGCCTGCCCCGATGATGGCAATAGGTATGGTCATGATGGCCTCTTCAAACCTTGCTATGCGCAGACTACGCTGTCAGGCAAACCTGTACAATCATTCGAATGTGTATAAGTATATTCCGCAAGTAATGATTGGTTGGCCTATGTTTATGGGAGAGCACGGGCGCTAGAAAGTGCCTTGATGTTAAAAATAGACCACTGCCTTATTCCATGAGGACACTGCCATGCACATCCTGCTGACAGGCGGCACCGGGTTGATTGGCCGGCACTTGTGCCGTCACTGGCTTGCTCAAGGGCATCGGCTCACCGTGTGGAGTCGACGTCCAGAGGCAGTGGCGATGCTTTGCGGCGAAGGCGTCAGGGGCATTACCGAGCTTGATGAGCTGGAGGCGGTCGACCACCTCGATGCGGTGGTCAACCTGGCCGGTGCGCCTATTGCCGATCGACCCTGGACGGCGTCTCGGCGCAACCTGCTCTGGTCAAGCCGCATCGCCCTTACGGAGCAATTGCTGGCATGGCTGGGCAGGCGTGAGCAGCGTCCTGGGGTGCTGATCTCAGGTTCGGCCGTGGGATGGTATGGTGACGGCGGCGAACGCGAGTTGACCGAAGACCTGCCTCCCGTGGTCGAAGATTTCGCCAGCCAGCTGTGTATTGCCTGGGAAGAAACGGCGTGTCGTGCGCAAGCGCAGGGCATTCGGGTGGTGCTGGTACGTACAGGGTTGGTGCTGGCCAGCGACGGCGGCTTCCTGTCCCGGCTCCGTTTGCCCTTCAAGTTGGGACTAGGAGGGCCGGTAGGCAACGGTCGGCAGTGGATGCCTTGGATCCATATAGACGATCAGGTCGCCCTGATTGATTTTCTCTTGCAGCGCACCGACGCCAGCGGCCCTTACAATGCCTGTGCACCTGAACCTGTGCGTAATCGTGAATTTGCCAAGCAGCTGGGCAGGGCGCTGCACCGGCCTGCCGTGATACCCCTGCCTGGGTTGCTGCTAAAAGCCGGCCTGGGCGAGATGTCTAACCTGCTGCTCGGTGGCCAGCGTGCCTACCCCGCGCGGTTGCTGGCGGCCGGGTTCACGTTCCGCTTCAACGATCTGCAATCGGCGCTGGGCAATTTGTCCAATCGCCTCTGACATAGGATGCTGCATGACCGATCACGCTTTGCTGCTGGTCAACCTGGGTTCACCGGCCTCCACGTCGGTAGCCGATGTTCGCCGCTACCTCAATCAGTTTCTCATGGACCCCTATGTGGTCGACTTGCCCTGGCCCATCCGGCGCCTGCTGGTGTCGTTGATCCTGATCAAGCGCCCTGAGCAGTCAGCCCACGCCTATGCCTCGATCTGGTGGGACGAGGGCTCGCCGCTGGTGGTGCTTACCCGTCGCCTACAAGCGGCCATGGTCGACCACTGGCCCCATGGGCCGGTTGAAATTGCCATGCGCTACGGTCAGCCAGCCTTGCCCCAGGTACTGGAGCGGCTCGCGGCGCAGGGCATACGCAAGGTCACCTTGGCCCCCCTGTACCCGCAATTTGCCGACAGCACGGTGACCACCGTCGTCGAACTCGCCCGGCAGACCATCACCGAGCAGCAACTGCCGCTGCAGATGCGCGTGCTGCAACCGTTCTACGATGATCCGGATTACATCGACGCATTGGTCGCCAGTGCCCGACCCTACCTGGAGCAGGACTATGATCACCTGCTGCTCAGCTTCCATGGCCTGCCCGAACGCCATTTGAAGAAGCTCTTCCCCAGCGGTACGAAACATGACCTGCGTGCAGCCGAATGCTGCGAAGGCGCCAGCGCCGAGGTGCGTGCCGTGTGTTACCGCGGGCAGTGCCTGGCCACGGCCAGGGCGTTCGCGACGAGGCTGGGCATACCGGCGGGCAAATGGTCGGTGTCGTTCCAGTCGCGGCTGGGGCGGGACAAGTGGATCGAACCCTATACGGAGACGCGGCTGGACGAGCTTGCCCAGGCCGGGGTGAAGAAGTTGCTGGTGATGTGTCCGGCCTTCGTGGCCGACTGCATCGAGACGCTCGAGGAAATCGGCATGCGCGGCAGCGAGCAATTCGTCGAGGCCGGTGGTCAGGAGCTGGTGCTGGTGCCTTGCATGAACGAACACCCCGAATGGGTGAAGGTGTTGGCCAAGCTCTGCGAAAACGCGTAATGGCCCGCCTGGTCTGACCCCGTCGAGGACTGGGTCAAGCCAGGCGGCTCAGGCGTCAAGCCAACGGGTCATCCTGTTGCTTGTGTTTCCAGGCATCGTTGCCTGGCAGGATCAGGTTGAGCGCGATCGCCACGATGGCGCACAGCGCGATGCCCTTGAGGCCCCAATCGTCAGGGCCGTCACCGCTGCCGACCAGCACCCCGCCGATACCGAACACCAGGGTCACCGACACGATCACCAGGTTCCGCGCTTCGGCGAGGTCGACCTTGTGGCGGATCATGGTATTGAGCCCCACGGCTGCGATCGAGCCGAACAGCAGGCAGAGGATGCCGCCCATCACTGGCACCGGAATGCTCTGCAGCAGGGCGCCGAACTTGCCGATGAAGGCCAGGGTGATGGCGAACACCGCAGCCCAGGTCATGATCTTCGGGTTGTAGTTCTTGGTCAGCATGACCGCGCCGGTCACCTCGGCGTAGGTGGTGTTGGGCGGTCCACCGAACAGGCCGGCTGCCGTGGTGGCGATGCCGTCACCCAGCAGCGTGCGGTGCAGGCCAGGCGTTTTCAGGTAGTCCCGTCCCGTCACGCTGCCTACCGCGATGACCCCGCCGATATGCTCGATCGCCGGCGCCAAGGCCACGGGCACGATGAACAGGATGGCCTGCCAGTTGAAGGCAGGGGCGGTGAAGTTGGGCAATTCCAGCCAAGGGGCGGCTGCAATTTTTGCCGTGTCGACCACCCCGAAAGCGAACGACAGGGCAAAACCCACCAGCACGCCGGCGATGATCGGCACCAGGCGGAAGATGCCTTTGCCGAACACGGCCACGATCAGCGTCGTCAGCAGGGCCGGCATGGAAATGAGCATGGCGGTGCTGTAGGGCAGCAGCACGCTCCCATCGCCAGCCTTGCCCATCGCCATGTTGGCCGCGATCGGTGCCATGGCCAAGCCGATGGAGATGATCACCGGGCCGATCACCACCGGGGGCAGCATGCGGTCGATGAAGCCTGTGCCCTTGATCTTCACCATCAGGCCCATGAAGGTGTAGACGAACCCGGCGGCCATGACGCCGCCCATGGTTTCTGCCAGGCCGAACTGACCCTTGGCGAGAATGATCGGGGTGATGAAAGCGAAGCTCGATGCCAGGAAAACCGGCACCTGACGCCCGGTGACCAGTTGAAAGAGCAAGGTGCCAAGGCCCGCCGTGAACAGCGCGACGTTAGGGTCCAGGCCGGTAATCAAGGGCATCAGCACCAGCGCGCCAAATGCCACGAAGAGCATCTGCGCGCCTGAAACGACCTGACGCCAGAGCGGGTCGTTGTAGCCGTCCTGCATGGTCAGGCGTCCTTTTGCTTGGTGCCGAAGATCTTGTCGCCGGCATCACCCAGGCCTGGAACGATGTAGCCATGTTCGTTCAGGCGCTGGTCGATCGAGGCCGTGTAGATCTGTACATCCGGGTGGGCCTTGTGCACCACGTCGATGCCCTCTGGGGCAGCTACCAGGACCATGGCGCGGATTTCCCGGCAACCGGCCTTTTTCAGCAGGTCGATGGTGGCGACCATCGAGGCGCCGGTGGCCAGCATCGGGTCGATGATCAGGGCCAGGCGTTGATTGATGTCCGGCGCGAGCTTTTCCAGGTAGGTGTGGGCCTCAAGCGTCTCTTCGTTGCGGGCCACGCCCACCGCGCTGACCTTGGCACCCGGCACCAGGCTGAGCACGCCGTCTAGCATGCCGATGCCTGCGCGCAGGATCGGCACGACGGTGATCTTCTTGCCGGCGATCTTTTCCACGGCCACCTTGCCGCACCAGCCGTCGATTTCATAGGTTTCCAGCGGCAGGTCCTGGGTGGCCTCATACGTCAACAGGGCGCCGACTTCCTGGGCGAGTTCGCGAAAATTCTTGGTGCTGATATCAGCACGGCGCATCAGGCCGAGCTTGTGGCGGATCAGCGGATGGCGGATCTCACGAGTAGGCATAGGGGGGGGCTCCGAAAGGCGGGCAAAAAAACCGCGCTAGATTAATCTATTCAGCCTGTGCTGTCGTCTGATCATTTTGCACGTTAGTCCATAAACGCTTGATCTGTGACGAGCGGATGCGTACCTTTGCCCGCTTTTCCAAAATGCACCTCCTGGAGAGCGCCATGTCCGCCGATCTCGAGCATATCCGTCAAGTCATGCGTGAAGCAGACTGCCTGTACACCGAAGCCGAAGTCGAAGCGGCCATCGCCAAGGTCGGCGAGCAGATCTGCCAAGAACTGCACGACAAGAACCCCGTGGTGTTCTGCGTGATGAACGGCGGCCTGATCTTCGCCGGCAAGCTGTTGACCCACCTGCAGTTCCCGCTGGAAGCCTCGTACCTGCACGCCACCCGTTACCGCAACCAGACCAGCGGCGGCGAGCTGTTCTGGAAGGCCAAGCCGGAAGTCTCGTTCATCGACCGCGATGTGCTGATCGTCGATGACATTCTCGACGAGGGCCACACCCTCAGCGCCATCATCGATTTCTGCAAGCACGCCGGCGCCCGCGCCGTGCACACGGCCGTGTTGATCGACAAGGACCACGACCGCAAGGCCAGCCCGGACCTCAAGGCCAACTACGTGGGCTTGCCGTGCATCGATCGCTACATCTTCGGCTACGGCATGGACTACAAGGGCTACTGGCGCAACGCCAACGGCATCTTCGCCGTCAAGGGGCTCTGAGCGCAGCCTACCTGCCGCTCAGGTGCAGCATGCTAGAGTGCTCCTTCAAGCCAAGGAGCCTCACATGCGTGCGTTCATCCCGTTCCTGCTGACAGTCAGCTTGCCCCTGGCTGCCGCGCCGATGCACAGTCAATTCCTGCCGCCCGATGACCAATCCCTGCGTCAGGCAGCGCCCACCGCTCAGCAACTGCTTCAAGTCACCGACTACACCGTGGTAGTCGGCGCCCAGCGCCAGTCGGACCAGCAACCCATTCCGATCACCTCATCCTTGCAGGTGCGCCTCAAAGGCAAGCCCTTGAGCAAGGCGGCCACCATGACCCAGGTGCTGCTGACCTTCGACGGCGAAGCGGCCAAGAGCCTGAAAAAGCCGGTCTACGACGAAAAGACTCGCACGCTGAACTTGAATTATCCGCTCAGTGATTACCGGGTCATCATGGACCTGCTGCGCAACGAGACCCTGTATGTGCAGTTTCTCACCTATGCCAACGGGCACATCTGGGCGGACCTGCACACTGGCACCGTACGTACGCGTTGAGGCTCGCGCGCGGCGGAAGGTACACTGCCGCCCTTTGAACATCGTGATGGTCCAGTTGGAGTCGGCAATGCGTAAAGACAAGAAACAGGTAATCGGTGACGAAATCAGTGACGACTACATCAAGGCGTTTCTCCAGTTCGAGCCCGCCGATGGGGTCACGTCGCCCTCGCTGCACAAACTGGTAAAGGCGTACCGCGGCTTGCGCGTAGATGACTTCCGGCGTTTCGTCGGCTTCTTCGTCGAAGCAGGCTTCGACCTCGATGGCAGGGATGAGCATGGCAAGACGTTCGCCGAGCAGATTGCCGATCAGCGCAATGGCGACGAGTACATCGAAATCATCGAAAACGCCCGCTCAGGGGCATGAAAAAACGCCCCGAGGGGCGTTTTTCACTGGCCGGGCGGTTCAGGCGTAATGCTTCGCTGCCGGGCTGCTTTGCACCAGGTCCAGTGCCGCATCGTTATCGGCGCTGATTTTCTTGTAAAGCGCAGCGTCGGTGGCCAGGGTCTTCTCGCGTGCCGGGAAGATCTCCTTGAGCTTGGCTGCCCAGGCACCTTTCGCCTGCTCCGGGAAGCAGCGCTCGATCAGCTCCAGCATGATCGAGACCGTCACCGAAGCACCGGGCGATGCGCCCAGCAGCGCCGCCAGGCTGCCGTCCTGGGCAGACACCAACTCGGTACCAAACTGCAGAACGCCGCCTTTTTTCGGGTCTTTCTTGATGATCTGCACACGCTGGCCAGCCACTTCCAGACGCCAGTCTTCGGCCTTGGCTTCGGGATAGAAGCGACGTAGCGATTCCAGGCGCTGCTCCATCGACTGCATCACCTCACTGACCAGGTACTTGGTCAGGTCCATGTTGTCACGGGCCACCGCCAGCATCGGGCCCAGGTTGCCCAGGCGTACCGACAGGGGCAGGTCCAGCAGCGAACCGTGCTTGAGGAACTTGGTGGTGAAGCCGGCGTACGGCCCGAACAGCAAGGATTTCTTGCCGTCGACCACGCGCGTATCAAGGTGCGGCACGGACATGGGCGGCGCGCCGACGGCGGCCTGGCTGTAGACCTTGGCCTGATGCTGGCTGACGATTTCCGGATTGTCGCAACGCAGCCACTGGCCACTGACCGGGAAGCCACCGAAGCCCTTGCTTTCGGGGATGCCGGAGGCCTGCAACAGCGGCAGGGCAGCGCCACCGGCGCCGAGGAACACGAAACGGGCGTCCACTTCGCGGCTGCCGCCGCTGTTGACGTCCTTGATGCTGACCGTCCAGCCGGCGCCGTTGCGACGCAGGCCCACGACCTTTTTGCAATACTTGACCTGCGCGTCGGGCGCCTCGCCCAGTAGCTTGAGCAGCTTGTTGGTCAGGGCCCCGAAATTGACGTCGGTACCCTTGAGCACGCGAGTGGCGGCAATGTGCTGATCAGCCGGGCGGCCCGGCATCATCAGCGGCATCCACTCGTTCATCACGGCCTTGTCTTCGGTGTACTCCATCTCGGCAAAGGCGTGATGCTGCTTGAGCAGTTCATAGCGCTTCTTGAGGAAGGCAATACCCTTGTCACCCTCGACGTAGCTCAGGTGCGGTACCGGGTTGATGAACGCCCGCGCCGGGCCGAAGTTGCCTTTCTTGCTCAGGTAGGCCCAGAACTGGCGAGACACCTCGAACTGGGTATTGATGTGCACGGCCTTCTTGATGTCGATGCTGCCATCAGCGGCCTGGGGCGTGTAGTTCAGCTCGCACAAGCCGGCGTGGCCGGTGCCTGCGTTGTTCCAGGGGTTGGAACTCTCTGCGGCCCCGGAGTCCATCGCCTCGACCACTTCGAGTTTCAGGGTCGGGTCGAGCTCCTTGAGCAGTACGGCCAGGGTGGCACTCATGATGCCTGCGCCTACCAGTACTACATCAACCGATTCGTTCTGCGCCATTTAACGCGTCTCCACAATCTACAGCTACCTAATTGACAGCACAGGATCACCGGGTTCTCCAGGATCGCCATGTCCGACTTTTCGCAGTTCATGCAACGTCCGCGGACACCGCCAACCAGTCTTTGGGTTTGCCTATTGAACCCTGTTTGCCCCAGGTGCGGCAATTCGACTTATGGTCAACGACCGTCGGATACGCTATGCAAGCCGCTCAGACACGCATCCAGGTTGGGGCCATTTGCTGCCTGTTCAGGGCTGAAGGGGACACACCTGCCGCTTTTGCACATGCCAGATTGTTCATTTGCTCGCCACACTCTTGTGAAGTAGTGAAAACCGTTTTTTCACGCTCTTTTGGAGACGTGAACCTCAAAAGGGGACTGCGCGATGGCAACCCGCAGGTTCTATGCAGTGTGACGGCCATGGAAGCAGGCACGACAGCCGATGCAAGACCTGAGTGGAAGGCTCTCTGTGGGCGAGGCGGGTAGATTTGCCGTGGTCAGACGGCGGATGCGGGGCCCGATCAGGAGACGTCCTTATAATCGGGGGGAGATTATAGCGAGGTCGCAGCTAGAAATGTCGCCATTTCGCGGTTTTATTGCAGGGTTTTTCAGGCAGCCAGGTTGCGTTGATGCCAGCGGCGACTTGTCGGCTTGCAAACCCGGGCACCGTCCGGCAGTGCATGACCCAGCCAGGCAAGCTGCACCTCGTGCACCTGCACCCAGCCATCGCCCTCAGGTACTTGCGAGCAGTGCTTGAAGGCCAGGCACGTGCCATTCATGTCGAGCAGGGCGTAGGCGGTGTGGCGAGGAGCAGGCAACAGCAGGTGCAAAAGCGAGACCATGGCAGATGTCCTGTGCAGGTGAGCGTGCAGCCACATTAAGCGTTGCCGGTTAAGCGTTTGTGACAACCTCGGACGTACCGGGTGCAAGCGGTGCACGCCGCTTGTAGCCAGGCCCTTGCCGCTAGGTATACTGTGCGCCATCGCCGCATTTTCTGGAGAATCGCGCATGTTGCAACGACTGTTGTTCGGTTTGATCACCGTAGCCAGCCTCAGCCTGGTCGGTTGTGCCCACAGCCCGCAACAACTCAATCCGCAGCCTAAGCTCACGGCGCAACTCACCCCGGTGGGGCAGGGGCAGCCGGTGGTGGTGCGAGTGGTAGACGGCAGGCCTTCACCGTCGCTGGGCACTCGCGGTGGCATGTACCCGGAAACCAGTACCATCAGTGTCAGCGGCAACCAGGTGGTGCCCAAGCTGCAGGCTCAGGCCGAGGCTGCCGTGCGCTTGCTGGGCTTTACGCCCACCACTGCAGGCAACGCGCCCCAGTTGACCGTTACCCTGGCCGAGCTCAAGTACCAGTCGCCCAAGGACAAACTGTACGTGACCGAAGCCACCATCGGCGCCACCTTCCGTGCTGACGTCGCCAACAATGGTCGCCGCTACACCGGTCGCTATGGCGCTTCGCTGGACCAGCGCTTTGGCATGGCGCCGAACCAGGACACCAACACCCAGTTGGTCAGCGATGTGCTGAGCGACGCGCTGACCCGATTGTTCAAGGACCCGAGTATCGGTCAGGTGCTGGCGCAATAGCCTTCAATGGCTCATCCAAACCGCTGCCCGGTGACGGCCAGCGGTTTTTTTCTGCTGCGTACCGGCATCAGGCCGTCGCTATGCGCAGGTCCAGCATGCTGATCCCGGTCTGGGCATCCACCTCGGGCCAGTGCTCATGGGCATGCCCGCCCAGGGCGCAGTAGACCAGCCATTGACGGTCTTGCACATTGATGGCCAGGCCATCGACGAGCGCCTGTTGCTCATCACTCTGGGCAACGAGGTAGAGGCGGTCCTGGTTTTCAGCATGCAGCATGACAAGCTCCGGTTCGAGAAAGGACGACAGGGTGGCCTGTTCTGATGACGAACCGATGACAGATGAAATTAAATGACACGCGGTCGCTGCCGTGCAGGCAGCGCCAGGTGGGTTGGGTAGAATGCTGGCTTTTGTTCAGGTCTACGCCGAGGTGACGCGATGTCCATGCACATGCTCTGGGGGCTGATTGCCGCCCATCCCACCAAGCTCATCAATGTGCTGGCCTTGCTGCTGACGTGTCCAGGCGGGCTGCTGTTGCACAGCGCTAGGCGAAGCGCGGCCGATGCACGGCAAGGGCTGGGGGAGCAGCAAAGGGCGTTTGCGCGATTCGCAGGGTGGGTGCCCAGGCAGCGCTACGGTATGGGCTTCGCCTGCCTGGCCAGTGCGCTGGTGCTGTCGTGGGTCAGCACCTGGGCCTGAGTAAATTGGGGGCTCATGCTGATCGGGACGCTCGCGTTCAACAGCGCCCCCTCAATGCTCAAGCAAGCGGTGCCTGCTGCCTGACCTGATACTGATTGCGCACCGGCGTCGCGTACTGCAACACCAAGTAAGGCCGTTGCTCTTCGGGGCAGGCATCCAGCCGGCGCTGCCATTCTTCCTTGGCCTTGGCCAGTTCGTCGGCAGGGAACACCTGCTCGGCGCTTGGCACCTGCAGCGTGTCATCCTGCTCGGCCCACATGGCGTAGGCCAGGTAATGCACCGGGAACAGTCGATAACCGCCGAGGATCTGCCGGTCGATTTCCGCGGCCAGCTGCTTGGTGTCCTCGTAGAACTGGGTCACTGGCGGTGCAAAGTTGATGTGCACGCGACCTTTGTAGCCGGTGATGCCCTTGGCGATGCTGTGGTCGTCCTCGCCAGGTGCCTTCTGGTAGGTACCCGTGGTGGCGCGGATGTACAACTCACGGGCCTTGGCCTGGTCGCAGGGGTCGTATTCGTAGCTGATCGATACCGGCGTCAGGTTCAGGCTCTGGATGACCGCGCCGAACGCCTCGTCCTTTCGACTCATGTGGAACATCTTGAGGATGGCCGAATCGGTCCGGTCGTCGCCATCCTTGGCCCGGCCTTCGGCCTGGGCGATCCAGATGGAGGTCGCGTCGTTGACGATGGAGTGATTGATATAGGCCGACAGCAGCTGGTAGGCGGCCAGCTTCTCGCGGCGGCCGGTGATCGAGCGGTGCACGATGAAGCTCTTGTTGAGCCGCATGAGGTCGCTGACAAACGGTTTTTGCAGCAGGTTGTCGCCAATGGCGATGCGCGGGGTGGGCAGGCCGGCGTGGTACACCGCGTAGTTGACGAATGCCGGGTCCATGACGATGTCACGGTGGTTGGCCAGGAACAGATAAGCCGTGCCGGCCTTGAGCTGTTCCACGCCCGAATAGGTCACGCCATCGGTGGCGCGGTCGATGGTGCGATCAACGTAGTGCTCGACCTTGTCCTGCAGGGTCGATACACAGGTCACACCAGCGAACTCCTTGCGCAGGCGCCGGGCGATCAGCGGTTTAAGCAGCCAGCCAAGGGCACCGGCCGCACGCGGGAAGCGAAAATGAGTCAGGATATCGAGGAATGCCGGGTCGCTGAGCAGGCGTGCCAGAACTCCAGGGACCTCAGCGTCGTCGTATGGTCGGATGGCATCGAATTCGCCCATCATGCTCTCTTGTTGGAAACGGCTAGGGTAATAATGAAGTACGGGCAGGCTCCGAAAAACGGCTCGGACGCACGTGGCCCTGTAAACAGAGCGGCAATTATACGCATAACTCGTCGTGGAGGCCCTGATGCTGGAAACAGAGTTCTACGATTGCCCTTATTGTGGCGAGCGGGTGGAAACCTCCGTCGATCTGTCTGGCGGCGACCAGGTGTACACCGAAGACTGTCAGGTGTGCTGTCAGCCGATCGTGTTCGTGCTGCAGGTGCATGACGACGAATGGATGCTCGATGTCAGACGTGAGGACGATGCGTGATGAGGCGTATCTACGAACCCGAAAGCCTGCTCGAAGCAGAAATGCTGGCCGGTATGCTCGCCAGCGAAGGGGTGCAGGCGCACCTGGTGGGCCGCGACCTGGTCGGGGCGACCGGCGAATTGCCCCTGCACGGGCTGCTGGGCTTGTCGGTGGCCGATGAACAGGCCGAATACGCACGGCAGTTGATCGATGCGTACAATGGCGCCCAGCCGCTGATTGGCGACGAGCCGGAGAGCTTCCCCGGTACCTTGATCTGCTAGGTTTAGAATTACCTCATGTGTGGACGTTACGCCCTGTTCCGCTGGCCCCAAGCATTGGCCAGCCTGCCTGGCTTTCCCGCCGGGCAGCCCGCCCAGTGGAATATTTCGCCCGGCAATACCGTCCTCATCCAGCGCCAGCTGGACGGGCAGCTGCAAGTGGCCAAGGCGCGCTGGGGCCTGACGCCGCCGTGGCTCACCGACCTTTCCCGCACCCCCGCCCATGCCCGCGCCGAAACGCTGGCCGAGCAGCCGATGTTCCGCGAAGCCTTTGGCCAACGACGCTGCCTGATACCGGCCAATGGTTTCTATGAGTGGCGAGGCAGCGTGCGCAAACGGCCCTTTTGGCTGACACCGGGCGAGGGGGCGTCGCTGTATTTCGCCGCTGTGTGGGAGGCTTATGCCGTACAGGAACAAGTCTGGCTCAGCTGCGCCGTGGTCACCCAGGCGGCGATGAATCAACGTAGGCCCCTGATTCTGGACGAAGCAGGGCAGGCTGCCTGGCTGGACCCGCAGACGCCGCTGATCCGTTTGCAGGAATTGCTGGCAAGCCCCTCGGTGCCCTTGCGCGAGCGGGCCCTGGCACCTTTCGTCAACGACCCGAAACTGGACGCGCCCGAGTGCCTCACCCCGGCCTGAGTGCCAGTGCATGCTCGGTTGCTCGCCGCGCACAGCGGGAGGGTGTGCAAAATCTTCCCTGCGGCTATGGCGGCCCACCCATGAGTCATCCTAGGATACGGCGCATGTAAAAAGGAGTGTTTCCATGCGTAAGTCTTTTGTCATCAGCCTAATGAGCGCTGGCATCCTGCTCGCTGGCTGCCAAGGGGTGAACACCACCAGCGGCGGTGCGGTGGGCGTTGAGCGCAAGCAGTACATGTTCAGCATGCTCTCGCCCGACGAGGTCAACACCATGTACGCCCAGTCGTACCAGCAGACCCTGGGCGAAGCGTCCAGCAAGGGCTTACTCGACAAATCCAGTGCAGATGCCAGGCGCGTACAGGCCATCGCCAACCGTTTGATCGCCCAGGCGCCCCAGTTCCGGCCGGACGCTGCGCAGTGGAAATGGGAAGTCAACGTGATCAAGAGCGATGAGCTCAATGCCAACTGCGGGCCAGGCGGCAAGATCATCGTCTACACCGGCCTGATCGATCAGCTCAAGCTCAACGACGCCGAGATCGCGGCCGTCGTCGGTCACGAAATCGCTCACGCCTTGCGCGAGCACAGCCGTGAAGCGATGTCCAAAGCCTACGGCGTGGAAATGGCGCGCCAGGGTGCAGGCGCCATCTTCGGCCTGGGTCAGGACAGCATGGCGCTGGCCGACACCGTGGTGAACTACGCCATGACCTTGCCCAACAGCCGGGCCAATGAGAACGAAGCAGACCTGATCGGTCTCGAGCTCTCGGCGCGTGCAGGCTACGACCCGAACGCGGCCATCACGCTGTGGAACAAGATGAGCAAGGCTTCAGAAGGGGCACCACCGGAGTTCATGAGCACGCACCCGGCCTCGGCCAGCCGTATTGCCGCCTTGCAGGCAGCCATCCCCAAAGTCATGCCGCTGTATCAGGCAGCGGCCAAGCCCTGAGGCCCGCTGCAGGCGGGCAAGCAAGTGCCATGAAGGCTCCGCTCTGCCCGCCCGTGCCTCAACCCACCCAGCCGCTGGCCTTCATGGCCGTGTAGACCGCAACGATCGCGAGCACGAAGAACGCGGCGGCCGCCAGGCGGCGAATCAGCGTCAGCGGCAGTTTGTCCGCGGCGAAATTACCCGCCAGCACCACGGGCACGTTGGCGATCAGCATGCCCAGCGTGGTCCCGACGATGACCATGATCAGGTGAGGGTACTGCGCAGCCAGCATGACCGTGGCGACCTGAGTCTTGTCTCCGATCTCGGCCAGGAAGAAGGCGATCAGCGTGGTCAGGAACGGTCCGAAGCGGCGCGCAGGGTTTTCGTCGTCGTCCATCTTGTCCGGCACCAGCGTCCACAGGGCCGTGGCGGTGAAGCTGGCGGCCAGGATCCAATGCAGCGCAGCGTCGCTGAAGAAACTGCCGAACCAGGCGCCCACGGCACCTGCTGCGGCATGGTTGGCCAGCGTGGCGGCGACGATACCGGCAATGATGGGCCAGGGCTTGCGAAAGCGGGCAGCGAGGATGAGCGCGAGCAGCTGCGTCTTGTCGCCGATTTCGGCCAGGGCAACGATTGCGGTGGGTACCAGCAGAGATTCCAGCATCAGGATTCCTACGGGGGCGGGTCGACACGGCTATGACACGTACGACCTCCCCGCCCCGGGTAAGGTGTGCGTGTCATAGGTCTTGTCAAACCCGGGACCTGTCTGCGCAGGCCTGGCCATGCACGTTTGCATGGTGGGTCGCACGCGCCATGGTCTGTGGACCAAGTATGTTGACGCGTACCGGGCGAGCGTGGCGCTCGCGGGAGACTACTCCCCTAGGACGGTGCGGATTCTGCCTAGGCGAAACGGTTTCGGCAAGCGCTGTTTTTATCAGCGTGTTGCCTGGTAGATCCTGAACCCGTCGGCTTCCTCCAGGACCTGGCAGTTGCCCAACGCCGCTTCGATGATCGGTTTGTAGCGCAGGAAAGTATTGGCTACCAAGCGTATTTGGCCGCCTTTTCGCAGGTGAATAGCCGATTTTTGCAGAAGATTCTCCGATGCTTGGTAATCGGTATGGACCCCGGTGTGAAATGGCGGGTTGCTCAGTATCACCTCCAGGTCCAAAGGGGCCGCATCGATACCGTCACCTTGCACGACCTCGGCCTCCAGGCCGTTGGCCGCCAGGGTGAGGCGGCTGGCTGCCACGGCGAAGGCATCCACATCCAGCATCGTCACGTGGCTGCCAGGGTAGCGCCGTTTCACTGCCGCCCCCAGCACGCCAGCGCCGCAGCCGAAGTCCAGCACGTGGCCCTCTGGGAGCGCCTCCAGGTGGCGCAGCAGCACCGCCGTACCTCGGTCAAGGCGGCCGTGGCTGAAGACGCCAGGCAAGCTCACCACCTGCAAGGGGCCGTCTGGCAGTGACAGCTCGAACTGCTTGGCCAGTGTGTGCAGCGCGGCTGCCTGCGGCGCCTGTTCAACGCTGACCTGCCACAGTTGGCAGTGCCGGGCGCTGTCGAGTTTGCGCGGCTTGCCAAAAGCCTGGAGGTGCCGCGCGACGCTTTCGATCCCTCCGCGTTTTTCACCCACCACGTACAACGTGCCGCCTTGCAGGCGTGCGGCCAGGGTAGTGAGCAGGTAAGCCGCCAGCTCGCGCGACTTGGGAAGAAACAGCACGGCAGTGGGCACGTCCACCGCCGGGGGCTCCACCGCGCAGTGGCAGCGGCCGACAAAGCGGCTTTCGAGCAGGGCGTGATCGCCTGCGTGCCAGGTCCAGGCATGGGCCTGGGGCAGTTGGGCCAACAGGCCATCGGGCGGGGCCCCGGCAATCAGCAGCGGGCCCTGGAACAGCTCTGCCTGGCGGAGCAACACTTCACTGCGCGGGTCCATGGACGACGCCTCCGAAAAATCGCGCAGTGTAGCAGAGCCGCGACTGTGCCTCAGCCGACCACGCGGCGTGCCTGCCCGGCAAAATACGCCTGGGCGTTTTCCGCCAGTTGGCCCACGATCCGCTGGCGCGCCTCGACAGCCCCCCAAGCGCTGTGAGGGGTAATGATCAGGCGCTCGATGCCAGGTTCGAGCAGGGGGTTGCCGTCTGCCGGAGGCTCGACGCTCAACACGTCGGTTGCAGCCCCGCCCAAATGACCACTGCGCAATGCATCGGCCAGCGCCTGCTCGTCGATCAACCCGCCACGTGCGGTATTGACCACCAGTGCACCGGGCTTGAGCAGGGCCAGTTCGCGCTCGCCGATCATGTGCCGAGTGTGCTCATTCAGGGGGCAATGCAGGGTGAGGGCGTCGACCTGTGGCAGCAGTTCATCCAGTGGCAGGCGGTCGGCACGGCTCGGCCGGCCTGGAATCTGCCCGCTCAGCACGCGCATGCCGAAGGCTTCGGCCAAGCGTGCCACCGCACCGCCCAGTTCACCATGGCCGAGCAGGCCGAGGGTCTTGCCCTCCAGCTCGACGATCGGATAGTCCAGCAGGCAGAACTGGCTGGCCTTGGCCCATCGTCCCTCGGCCACCGCCTTGTTGTAATCACACAGGCGCGTGGCCAGTGCCAGCAGCAGGCCCAAGGTGTGCTGGGCAACCGAAGGTGTGCCGTAGCCCTGACAGTTGCAGACCGTGATGCCTTGCGCCCGGGCGGCGGCCAGGTCGACGTTGTTGGTGCCGGTAGCAGCCACCAGAATCAGCTTGAGCTGTGGGTTGGCTTGGAGGCAGGCGGCGTCGAGCACCACCTTGTTGCTGATCACCGCAACAGCGCCTTGAAGACGTTCGGCCACCTGCTCGGGCGTCGTGGCGGCGAACAGCGCCAGTGAATCGAACGACCGGTGCAGCGGCGTCAGGTCCAGGTCGCCCAGGTCCAGGGAGTCGTGGTCGAGAAAAACGGCATGGCGCGAGCTGGGCATAGGTGGGCTCCGGTTCAACAAAAGGGGATGAAGGTCTGGTTGACGCCTGTGGATCAGTGTCCAGCCCCTGCTTGCCGCCCGTCAACGCCTGAAGCCGCAGGCTGCACCGGCTAAATCATTCCTTCGGCTGATTTGACCGGCGCAGTCGCGCACTACAGTGACGCCACGCCTTGCAAGCCCGCGCCTCAATAAAAGGGATATTTATGCTGCAGACCCGTCTCCTCAAGCCCGCCGACGACGCCTACGCCTACCCCCTGCTGATCAAGCGCCTGCTGATGTCGGCCAGCCGCTACGAAAAGACCCGTGAGATCGTCTACCGGGACCAGGTGCGACTGACCTATGCACAGTTGAGCCAGCGCATCGCGCAGTTGGCCAACGTGCTGAGCGAAGCCGGCGTGAAGGCCGGCGACACCGTGGCAGTGATGGACTGGGACAGCCACCGCTATCTTGAGTGCATGTTCGCCATCCCGATGATCGGTGCAGTGGTGCATACCATCAACGTGCGCCTCTCGCCCGACCAGATTCTCTACACCATGAATCACGCCGAAGACCGCCTGGTGCTGGTCAACAGTGACTTCATCGAGCTGTACCAGTCCATTGCCGGCCAGTTGACCACTGTCGAGCGCACTGTGCTGTTGACCGACGGGGTGGATACCCATGCGGCTTTGCCCAACCTGGTCGGCGAGTATGAGCAGCTGCTGGCTGGGGCGAGCACGCAGTACGATTTCCCCGACTTCGACGAACATTCGGTCGCCACCACCTTCTACACCACAGGCACCACAGGCAACCCCAAGGGGGTGTATTTCACCCATCGGCAACTGGTCCTGCATACCCTGGCCGAAGCCTCGGTCATGGGCAGCATCGACAGCGTGCGGCTGCTGGGCAGCAATGACGTGTACATGCCCATCACCCCCATGTTCCACGTGCACGCCTGGGGTATTCCGTACGTTGCGACCATGTTGGGCATCAAGCAGGTGTACCCGGGCCGCTACGAGCCCGAGATGCTGCTCAAGCTGTGGCGCGAAGAGCAGGTCACCTTCTCCCACTGCGTACCGACCATCCTGCAGATGCTGCTCAACTGCCCCCACGGCACAGGTGTGGATTTCGCCGGCTGGAAAATCATCATCGGCGGCAGTGCGCTGAACCGTTCGCTCTACGATGCGGCCTTTGCCCGCGGCATTCAGCTGACAGCGGCCTACGGCATGTCCGAGACGTGCCCATTAATCAGTGCCGCGCACCTCAACGACGAATTGCAGGCCGGCACCGAAGACGAGCGCATCAGTTATCGCATCAAGGCCGGTGTACCCGTGCCGCTGGTGGAAACGGCCATCATCGATGCAGAAGGGCGTTTCCTGCCAGCCGACGGTGAGACCCAGGGTGAACTGGTGCTACGTGCGCCGTGGCTGACGCAGGGCTATTTCAAGGAGCCGGAAAAGAGCCAGGCGCTGTGGGAGAACGGCTGGCTGCACACCGGCGACGTCGCCACGCTCGACAGCATGGGTTTTATCGACATCCGCGATCGCATCAAGGATGTGATCAAGACCGGTGGTGAGTGGCTGTCCTCGCTGGACCTGGAAGACATGATCAGCCGGCATCCGGCTGTGCGGGAAGTGGCTGTGGTAGGGGCGGCCGATCCCCAGTGGGGCGAGCGCCCGTTTGCCTTGGTGGTGGTGCGCGAAGGCCAGGTGATCGACGCCAGGGCACTAAAGGAACACCTCAAACCGTTCGTAGAGCAGGGGCGCATCAACAAGTGGGCCATCCCCAGCCAGATCGCCCTTGTTACTGAAATTCCCAAGACCAGTGTCGGCAAGCTCGACAAGAAACGCATCCGCCAGGACATCATCGAGTGGCAGGCCTGTAACAGTGCCTTCCTGTCCACCCTGTGAAAGCGGGCATGCGGCAATCTGTCCTGGGCCAACCCGCATGCCAGAGCGGAGCAGTGCTTGCCAAATGTCGCAAATGCGCCATTCTTCAGCACGGCCGGGGCGCAATCGGAGCACACAGCACCGCCCAGGCGGCACGGAGCGCAAATCACACTTTAGAGGGATCGAGCGCCTGTGCCTTGGTGGCTATAGTCGGGGCCAGGGGCTTTTCGGGAGGGGAGGGTGAGCAGGCGCTGTCTTGCACACCGGTCGTTCGGGCCATTCCTGAAAGCACCACTGCCATAACAAAAAAGAACATGGAGTAGCGTCGATGAAATCTGCAAACCCGTTCTGGCGCAGGGCCAGGTTGCCCATGGCTGTCAGCCTGGCGTCCACCCTTGCCAGTCCCGCTTTCGCGGTCAGTTTCAACATCGGTGAAATCGAAGGCCAGTTCGACTCGTCGCTCTCCATCGGCGCCAGTTGGTCGACAGCCAGTCCCAACCGCAACCTGATCGGGGTCAACAACGGCGGCAAGGGCCTTTCGCAAACGTCCGACGATGGCCACCTCAACTTCAAGAAGGGCGAGACCTTCTCCAAGATCTTCAAGGGCATCCACGACCTGGAGCTCAAGTACGGCGATACCGGCATCTTCGTGCGCGGCAAGTACTGGTACGACTTCGAACTCAAGGACGAGGGCCGGCAATTCAAGGACATCAGCGACTCCAACCGCAAGGAAGGGGCCAAGTCCTCGGGTGCCGAGCTGCTCGACGCCTTCGTCTACCACAACTACTCCATCGGCGATCAGCCAGGCTCGGTGCGCCTGGGCAAGCAAGTGGTCAGCTGGGGCGAGAGCACCTTCATCGGCAGCGGCATCAATGCCGTCAACCCAATTGACGTGTCGGCGTTTCGCCGGCCAGGGGCCGAGATCAAGGAAGGCCTGATTCCGGTCAACATGTTCTATGTTTCCCAGAGCCTGACCGACAACCTGTCGGCCGAGGCCTTTTACCAGCTCGAGTGGGACCAGACCGTCGTCGACAACTGCGGCACGTTCTTCTCGCAACCAGACATCATTGCCGACGGCTGCACTGATAACCTGCGTGTGCTCAACAGCAGCCGTACCGTGCCTGCCGCCGCTCGCCAGTTCCTGGCCACCCGCGGCGTCAACCTCAACGAAGAAGGGGTGATGGTGCGCCGTGGCGGCGACCGTGATGCCCGTGACAGCGGGCAGTTCGGCGTGGCCATGCGCTATATGTTCGAGCCGCTGGACACCGAGTTTGGCGCCTACTTCATGAACTATCACAGCCGTGCGCCGATCTTCAGCGCAACCGGCGCCTCACCTTCGGTCTTCGCCGCGATCCCGACCCTTCCAGCGCAGTTGCGTGCATTGGCACCGTTGATCGTGGCCGGCAACTCCAAGTACTTCGTCGAGTACCCCGAGGACATCCGCCTGTATGGCCTGAGCTTCTCCACCACACTGCCCACCGGCACCGCCTGGAGCGGTGAAATCAGCTACCGTCCCAACGCACCTGTGCAGCTCAACACCACCGACATCCTGTTCGCCGGTGTGCGCCCGCTGGGCGGCGCCTTGAGCAACGCTTCGCTGCTCGATGGCGTGCCTGGCCAGGACCTGCATGGCTACCGGCGCAAGGAAGTCACCCAGTTCCAGACCACCCTGACCCACTTCTTCGACCAGGTGATGGGTGCCAGCCGCATGACCGTGGTGGGCGAGGTGGGCGTGACCCATGTCGGCGGCCTGGAAAGCGCCTACGACACACGCTACGGCCGCGACCCGGTGTTCGGCCCCGGCCCGTTGCCCGCCACCGGTGGGGCCAATACCTGCCAGGCGCTCAACACCAGCACCATTAGTGGCGCAGGCGCCGGTGCCTCGACAGCCAACCTGAACCGCAAGTGCGAGAACGACGGCTATACCACCAGCACTTCGTGGGGCTACCGCGCCCGGGTCATCTGGGACTACAACGATGTGTTCGCAGGCGTCAACCTCAAGCCGAGCGTGGCCTGGTCCCATGACGTCTCCGGATATTCGCCAGGCCCTGGCGGCAACTTCGAGGAGGGACGCAAGGCGGTCAGCCTGGGGCTGGATGCCGAGTACCAGAACACCTACACCGCCAGCCTGTCGTACACCAATTTCTTCGACGGCAAGTACAGCACCGTGGATGACCGCGACTTCCTCGCCCTCAGCTTCGGCGTGAACTTCTAAGCATACGGATCCAGGACGACACGACATGAACAACACCAGAAGTCTGCTGCAAGCCGGTGTGCTGGGCCTGTCCCTGCTGGCAACCAGCGTGATGGCGGCAGTACCGGCCGGCGAAGCGGCCAAGTTGGGTGCCACCCTGACCCCCATGGGCGCGGAAAAGGCCGGTAATGCCGATGGCTCCATCGGGCCATGGCAGCCGCTCTCGAAGACGGCCGGCAGCGTCGATGGCAAAGGTTTCCTCGCCGACCCCTACGGTACCGAGAAACCGCTGTTCACCATCACCGCGCAGAACGCCGAGCAGTACAAGGACAAGCTGTCCCCAGGCCAGATGGCCATGCTCAAGCGCTACCCGGACACCTATAAGCTTCCTGTCTACAAGACGCACCGTGGGGCCACGGTACCGGCCGAGGTGTTCGCTGCAATCAAGGAAAACGCCACTCAGGCCACCCTGGTGGAGGGGGGTAACGGCCTGAACAACTTCCGCACGGCGGTGCCGTTCCCTATCCCGCAGAACGGTCTGGAAGTGATCTGGAACCACATCACCCGCTACCGTGGCGGCAGCGTGAGCCGCCAGGTCATCCAGGCGACCCCGCAGCAGAATGGATCATTCAACCCGGTGTCGTTCTCCGATCAGTTCGTGTTCCGTGATCGAATGAAAGACTACGATCCCAACAATCCAGGGAACATCCTGTTCTACTTCAAGCAGGAAGTGACTGCGCCAGCTCGCCTTGCAGGCACCGTGCTGCTGGTTCACGAGACCCTCGACCAGGTCAAGGAACCGCGCAAGGCGTGGATCTACAACGCCGGTCAACGCCGCGTGCGCCAGGCGCCGCAGGTGTCGTACGACGGCCCGGGGACCGCTGCAGACGGCCTGCGAACCTCCGATAACCTCGACATGTTCAACGGCGCCCCGGACCGCTATGACTGGAAGCTCGAAGGCAAGAAGGAACTGTACATCGCCTCCAACGCCTTCAAGCTCGACGACCCGAAACTCAAGTACGCCGACATCATCAAGGCAGGGCACATCAACCAGGACCTGGCACGTTACGAGTTGCGTCGCGTCTGGCATGTGGTGGCCACGCTCAAGCCCGGCCAGCGACACATCTATGCCAAGCGTGACTTCTACATCGACGAAGACACCTGGCAAGCCGCCGTGATCGACCAGTATGACGGGCGCAACCAGCTCTGGCGTGTGTCTGAAGCCCATGCGCAGCCGTACTACAACGTCGAGGTGCCATGGATCACCCTTGAAGCCATCTATGATCTGCAATCGGGGCGCTATCTGGCCCTGGGCATGAAGAACGAAGAAAAACGTGCCTACGACTTCGGCTTCACTGCCAGCAAGGCCGACTTCCAGCCTGCGGCCCTGCGTCAGTCAGGCATCCGCTGATACCGAAGAAGTAAGTGACAGGGCCACCCTCGGTGGCCCCATCGCGCCAATGCAGGGGGTGCCAGCCCCCGGCAGAAGCGCCGGGCCATTGCGATAAACCGTCTGAATACCCCGCCAAAACCCCCATTCCAGCGCGCGTCGATCGGCGCTGTTGCTTTTTGTCGTAGTCTTTTTCCGGCGCAGTCTCCCGGCCAACTTCAAATGGAAGGCGTTAACCGCTAGTCTCGCAACCACCCCTACGCCGTATTTGTCCACCCAGAACGAGCCGGCCATGACAGATCTGTCCCGTACGCATGGATGCACCAGCCAGGCCGTGGGCCTGATGGACGAGCATTTCTTTCGACCGCCCTTGCCCGATGGCCATGTCCCGCGTCAGCGCCTGTGCCAGCGCCTGCAAGCCGGGCTGGGTGGGCGGTTGCTGCTGATCAGTGCGCCAGCAGGCTTCGGCAAGAGTTCACTGGCCATCGAGTTCTGCGAGACGCTGCCTGCCCACTGGCGCACGCTGTGGTTGGGCTTGAGCCAGCGAGATGCCGATCCCGGGCGCTTTCTGGAGCGTCTGCTCGACGGGTTGCAGCAGCACTGCTCAGCCATGGGAGAGCAGGCGATGGGGTTGTTGAAGATGCGCCAGCGCCACCAGCCGTTTGCTTTCGAGCCGTGGCTTGGCACGGTGCTCGACGCGTTGGCGCTGCACTTGCGCAGCGAGTCGCCCTTGCTGGTGGTGCTGGACGACTACCACCTTGCCCAAGGTCCCGTCCTGGACCACTGCCTGCAATTCTTCCTCAATCACTTGCCCGCAGGCCTCGTGCTGCTGGTAACCAGCCGTCAGCGCCCGGACTGGCACCTGGCACGCCTTCGCCTGTCCCGGCAATTGGCCGAGCTGAGCGAGCAGGACCTGCGCCTGACCGCCGAAGAGTCGCTGGCGGTGCTGGGGCGCAGGCCCACTGGGCTGCGTGGCCAGGCGCTGGACAACCTCATCCAGCGCAGCGATGGCTGGGTGGCCGGGCTGCGTTTCTGGCAGCTGGCCGCTAGCGAGTCCAGCGATGAAAACGTTCTGCCCCAGGCGTTGCACGGTGGCGAAGGCCTGATCCGCGATTACCTGCTCGAAGAGGTGATCGACATACTGCCGGCGCCTGTGCAGCGCTTTCTCGACGAGACGGCATGCCTGGAACGCTTCTGCGCGCCCCTGTGCGATGCGGTACGGCTGCAACAGGACAGCGGCGGCATCCTGAATTTTCTACAATCGCACCAGGTGTTTCTGGTGCCACTGGATGAGCACGGCCGGTGGTTTCGCTACCACCATCTGTTCTCCGACCTGCTTCGCAGCCGCCAGGCACGCGAGGCTTTGACCGAGCGGCACCTGCGCGCCTCTTGCTGGTTCCAGTCCCAGGGCTTGCTGGACGAGGCGGTGGAGCAGGCGTTGCGCGGGGGCGACCTGAACGCGGCGGCCAATCTCGTGCAAAGCCTGTCCGAAGAGCAACTGCTGGCCGAGCAGAACGTCGCGATGCTGCTACGTTGGAAAATGGACCTGCCCGACAGCCTGTTGGTCAGCACACCGCGCCTGATCGTGTTGTACAGCTGGGCCCTTGGCCTGGCGTGTCAGCTCGACGCTGCCGAGGAACTGGCAAGCCATCTGGGGCGCTTTCTGCCGGCGCCTTCTGCCACTGCCCAGAAGTCCATGCTCGCCCAGTGGCTGGCACTGAGCGGCGTGATCGCCAGGGGCCGGGGCGATCGTGAACGCACCCTGACCTGCTGCACCGAAGCACTGCAGAGCCTGCCCTGCAAACGGTATGGCCAGCGCCTGGTGTGCCTGTCGACGTTGTCGAACCTGGCAATCGCCGAGGGCGACTTCTGGCGTGCGCGGGGCTGGAACCGGGAAGCGCTGGAGCTGGCGCAGCGCGTCGGCAACCCCCTGTTCGAGGCCCTGGCCCACTACGACAGGGCCCGGGTATTGCACGCCCGAGGCGAGGTCGTGCGTGCACTGGGCGAAGTGCGTGAAGGGCTACAGCGTTTGCACGGGTTGTCTGCACAGCGGTTGTATGCAATCCGGGCGCGGCTGACCTTGTACGAAGGCTATCTGCTGGTCGCGCGCCTGTGTCCGGAGCAGGGCCTGGCTCGGCTGCGTGGTGGCCTGGGCGAGGCACGTGCCTGCCGTGACATCAGTGTGCTTATCGGTCATTGCGTGATTGCCATGCTCGACGGACGGGAAGGGCGCTTCGCCGAAGCGTTCACTGAACTCGCCGAAGCCGAGCGCCTGATGCACATCTGGGACGTGCCACCTGTGTACTACCTGGCGATGATCACTCTGGTCAAATGCGAGCTCTGGCTCGCGCAAGGGCGCATGGACCTTGCCGAATCCTGGCTGTCGCGCCTGGGGCAGACTTACGGCGGCGCGCAGGCGGCCCTGGCGCCCGAATTCCACCCGTTGTTGCCCTGCCATGTCGCGTTGCAGCAAGCCGCACTTGACCGCATTCAGGGGCGTGAGGCGCAGGCGGCACGCAACCTTGAACAGCTTGCCGAGCGCGGCCAGGGCTGTGGGGGCATGATGCTGACAGTGAGCGCTATGTGCCCGTTGATCGCCTTGCACCTTGACCAGGGGCATCAGGCACAGGCAGCACGGTTGCTGCCGGCGCTGCTGCAGGCGGCCAGTGGCGGTGTTCTGCAGCCGTTCCAGGAGCTGTTGCAACGCTACCCGCAGTGGCTGCGCGAGCAGGTCCAGGGCAGCGACAACAGTTCGGTTCGGGCCCAGCTGCTCGAACGGTTGCCCTGCTTACCATGCACCACCGCCAGTGCTGATGCACTCAGTAGCCGCGAACGGGCTGTGCTTGAGCTGATCGCCCAGGGTTGGTCGAACCAGCAAATCAGCGAGCGGCTGTTCATCTCGCTGCACACGGTCAAGACGCACGCCAGCCACATCAACAGCAAGCTGGGGGTCGAGCGCCGCACCCAGGCCGTAGCCAAGGCCAAGGCACTTGGCTTGCTGGAGTGACACTGGCAGGGGGTGCGGCGGGTGGCTAAAATGCTGGCCTGATGCCACCTTTGAAGTGGCGCGTACGCCACGCTTATCTTTTCCGACCGCCTGCCGATACAGCGTTCGGTGGTTCGCCTCGTGCCATCTTTCCATTTCTTCCAGGGCAGGTCGTGTTGATGCTGCAGTTCGGGCAAAAGAGTTTTCTGATCGTTGACGACTTCACCGACTTTCGCACGTCGACCCGCTCCATGCTGCGCGAGCTGGGTGTTCGCGACGTGGACACCGCCGACAGTGGCGAGCAGGCGCTACGCATGTGCGCCCAGAAGCGTTATGACTGCATCCTGCAAGACTTTCACTTGGGCGATGGCAAGAAAAACGGCCAGCAGGTGCTCGAAGACCTGATCATCGACAAGCACATCAGCCACGAATGCGTGTTCATCATGGTCACTGCCGAAAGCAGCCAGGCCATTGTACTGAGCGCCATCGAGCACGAGCCCGACGCCTACCTGACCAAGCCCTTTAACCGGGTAGGCCTTGCCCAGCGCGTGGAAAAGCTCTACCAGCGCAAGGCGCTGTTGAAACCGATTCTCCAGGCACTGGACCGCAACCGCCCAGGCGAAGTGCTGGCAGCCTGTGCCGAGCTGTGCAAGCGCGACCCGCGCCTGGCGCCGCTGTGCCTGCGCTACCGGGCCGATGCGCTGCGCAACCTCAACCGCTTCGAAGAGCTCGAGAAGTTTCTCAAGGCCATTCTCGCCAGCCGCCCGCAGCCCTGGGTCTATGCGGCATTGGGCAGCCTGATGCACAAGCGCGGCCAGCATGCCCAGGCCCAGGCCGTCTACGAGCAGGCGCTCAAGGCCTTCCCGATCATGCCCAGTCTCTACGATGGCATGGCCGATGTGCTGGAGGCGCAAGGCGAAACCAAGCGCGCCCAAGGGCTATTGGAGGAGGCCGTGCGGCTTTCGCCGTTATCGGTTCGGCGCCAATCGAAGCTGGGCAAGCTGGCGTTGGCCAACGAAGACTTCGACAGCGCGTCCAAGGCGTTCCGGCACGCCGTGAATCAGGGGCAGAGCTCACGCTACAAGGATGCCGAGAACAATCTGGGCCTGGTGCAGGCGTTGATGAGCCGTAATGCAGGCTTCGGTCTGGACGCTCGCACCCGGGTCGAGATCAACACCACGCTCAGCGAGGTGGCCAAGGAAAACCCGGAAGACCAAGGCCTTCAGGTGCGTGCCCGCATGATGAAAGCCGCCAGCCTGCAGCAGGCCGGCGATCCGGAGACCGCGGCCAAGCTGACCGACCAGGCCGTCCAGCGCCTGGAAAAGATGAACCAGTTCTTCTCGGTCGATGCGGCCCTGACCGTTGCCCGGCAATTGCAGGCGTCGGGGCAGGATGCCGCGGCCATCGGCGTGCTCAGAAGTTGTGTGGAGAGTTATGGCGACGACCCCAAGGTCATGGAAAGAGTAGGCCAGCTGACGGATGACCCCAGTGTGCTGAACGCCATCACCGAAGCCGTTACGCTCAATCGTCAGGGCGTGCGCAGTTACCAGGGAGGTCAGCTCGGCGAGGCGTTGCAGCTGTTCCGTAAAGCGTTGGGCCTGCAGCCCAGGAACATCAGTATCGCCCTCAATACCGCCCAGGCGCTGCTGCGCATTGGCGGAGAGAATCCTCAGCCTGCGATCATGCAGGAATGCCGCGACGCCTTGACCAGCGTGGCCGGTATCCCCGCCAGCGATAACCGCTATGACCGCTACCGCAAACTGCATACCCGGGTGTTCGGCGCATGAATCTTGATAATCAGGGGCTGGATTTTTCCACGGTGATCGCCTCCACCGTGCACGACCTGAAGAATTCGCTCTCGGCACTGATCCAGTCCCACGGCCAGTGGGTCCAGCGCTTGCCCGAAGAGCTGCGCGGTGGCGCGGAACAGGGGGTGATGGAGCATGAGTTCCGGCACCTCAATGGCATGCTGGTGCAGTTGCTGGGCTTGTACAAGCTCGGTGTGAATCAACTGCCGGTATGCCCGGACTACCACGAACTCGACGACTTCATCGAGGCGCAGTTGGCAGCCCACGAAGAAGTCTTGCAGCACAATGCCATCGAGGCGAACTGGCGCATCGATACCGATAATCCCCTGGGCTTTTTCGATCGCGAGCTGGTGGCATCGGTGGTGACCAACGTCATCACCAATGCCACGCGGTTCGCCGAAAAGGCCCTGTTGATCACCATCGAAGAGGCCGACAACCAACTGGTCATCTGCATCAACGATGACGGGCCCGGCTACCCGGCGCGCATGATCGAACGGCAACAGGAATACATCCAGGGCATCGACTCCACCAGTGGCAGCACGGGCCTTGGCTTGTATTTCGCTGCGCGCATTGCGGCCTTGCATGAAAGCGGCGGCGTGCAGGGCCGCATCGACATCTCCAACGGGGGCGCGCTCGGGGGCGGCCTGTTCCGGTTGTATTTGCCCTGAAGGGTGAACAGGGCGGTGCACAAATGCGCAGGCGGGCGCGGAATTTTCACCCGGCAAGACACTCCAAGCCTGACATAGAGCCGTTCCAGACCTACGGCATACATGACCAACACGAGGAGCTTGCCCATGTTCACCATGCGTCGCCTGATTATCGTCGCAACCACTGCTGCCCTGATGACCGGCTGTGCGGGGCAAAACCCCTATGAGAACCAGGGGCAAGAGGCCGGCGGCATGAGCAAGACCGCCAAGTACGGTGGCCTGGGTGCCCTGGCCGGTGCCGTGGCCGGCGCCGCGATCGATCACAATCACCGTGGCAAGGGTGCACTGATCGGCGCTGCGGCCATTGGCGCCGCGGCGGCCGGCTACGGCTACTACGCCGACAAGCAGGAAGCCGAACTGCGCGCGAAAATGGCCAACACCGGGGTCGAGGTTCAGCGCCAGGGCGACCAGATCAAACTGATCATGCCCGGCAACATCACCTTCGCCACCGATTCGGCCAACATCTCGCCAAGCTTCTACGCACCGCTGAACAACCTGGCCGGCTCGTTCAAGCAGTTCAACCAGAACAACATCGAAGTGGTGGGTTTCACTGACAGCACCGGTAGCCGTCAGCACAACATGGACCTGTCCCAGCGTCGTGCCCAGGCCGTCAGCAGCTACCTGACTTCCCAGGGTGTGGATGCCTCGCGGGTCACCGTGCGCGGCATGGGCCCGGATCAACCGATCGCCAGCAACGCCGATGCCAATGGCCGCGCGCAGAACCGCCGCGTGGAAGTGAACCTCAAGCCGATCCCTGGCCAGCAGTACGACCAGCAGCAGGGCCAGGTTCAGCAGTATCCCTGACCCAAAGGTGGGGGCCACTTGATGGCCCCCGCATTCAGCGCACCTCGCTTGCCTGAATGGCGGTCAGGGCAATGGTGTGCACAATGTCGTCGACCTGCGCCCCGCGCGGTAGATCGTTCACCGGTTTGCGCAGCCCCTGCAGCATGGGCCCGAGGCTCACGCCGTCGGTACTGCGCTGCACGGCCTTGTGTGTGGTATTGCCGGTGTTCAGGTCCGGGAACACGAACACCGTGGCGCGACCGGCCACCTGACTGCCCGGCGCCAGGTCGCGTGCAACGGCCGGGTTGACAGCCGCATCGTATTGCAGCGGCCCATCGATCAACAGCTGTTCGGCGCCTTCCCTGGCCATGCGTGTGGCCTCTCGCACTTTTTCCACCTCCTCGTCGCTTGCCGAATCGCTTGAATAACTGATCATCGCGACCCGTGGCGTGATGCCGAAGGTATGCGCCGATGCAGCACTCTGGCGCGCGATCTCGGCGAGTTCGGCGACATTGGGGTGAGGGTTCATCACGCAGTCGCCGTAGACCAGCACCTGGTCCGGAAACAGCATGAAGAAGACCGAAGAGACCAGGCTGGCGCCCGGTGCGGTCTTGATCAGCTGCAATGCAGGACGGATGGTATTGGCCGTCGAATGCACCAGACCCGAGACCAGGCCATCGACTTCGTCCAGGGCCAGCATCATGGTGCCGATGACCACCGGGTCTTCAAGCTGTTGTTCGGCCATCGGTGCGTTGAGGTTCTTGCTCTTGCGCAGCGCCACCATGGGCTCGACATAGCGCTCGCGGATCAGGTCCGGGTCCAACACCTCCAGCCCTTCGGGCAGGGTGATGCCCTGGGCCCGGGCCACGGCATCGACCGCTTCAGGCTTTGCGAGCAGCACGCAGCGGGCAATGCCGCGTGCCTGGCAGATGGCCGCCGCCTGCACCAGCAGCGGCTCGGCCCCTTCGGGCAGGACGATACGTTTGTTGGCCTGCTGCGCGCGCTGGATCAGTTGATAGCGAAATACCGCAGGTGACAGGCGCATCTCGCGCGGAGCGCCGCAGCGCTGGCTCAACCAGGCGCCGTCGAGGTGGCTGGCCACGAAGTCGGTGATGAACTCGGCGCGCTCCCGGTCATCGACCGGGATTTCCCTGTTCAGGGCATTGAGCTGGTTGGCGGTGTCATATGACCCTGTGCTGACCGACAGGATCGGCAACCCTGCCTGCAGCGCTCCGCGGCATAGCCCCAAGATGCGCGCATCGGGCTTGCTGTCGCTGGTCAGCAGCAGGCCTGCCAACGGCACGCCGTTGATCGCTGCCAGGCTCACGGCGAGGATGATGTCGTCGCGATCGCCGGGCGTCACCACCAACGTTCCAGATGTCAGCAGTGGCACGGTATTGGCCACCGTGCGGGCGCAGATGATGATCTTGGTCATGCGGCGCTGCTCAAAGTCACCGGCATTGAGGACCTGGGCCCCGAGCAGCTCTGCCACATCCCGCGTGCGCGGGGCATTGAGCTCCGGCTGATAGGGAATGCAGCCGATCAGGCGGAAATCATTGCCGCGCAGAAGCGGCGAGTGCTCACGCAGACGCGTTGAGAATTGCTCCATGCTCTGGTCGGTGCGCACCTTGTTCAGGATCACACCCAGCACCTTGGGGTCGCGCGGGCCTCCGAACAGCTGGGCCTGCAGCTCGACCCTGCCGGACAGTTCACTGAGCACTTCCTGTTCGGCGGCCGATACCAGGATCACTTCGGCATCCAGGCTCTTGGCAAGGTGCAGGTTCACGCGGGCTGCGTAGCTGGCGTGACGGGTAGGGACCATGCCCTCGACCACTACCACGTCGTTGCCGACACAAGCCTGCTGGTACAGGCGAACGATCGACTCGAGCAGCTCGTCCAGCTGACCATCGCCCAGCATCCGTTCGACCTGGGCCAGGCTCAGCGGCGTCGGCGGCATGATGCCGTGGGTACGAGCGATCAGCTCGGTAGAGCGCTCCGGGCCGGTGTCGCCCGGGTGGGGCTGGGCAACAGGCTTGAAGAAGCCCACTTTCAGGCCGGCGCGCTCCAGCGTGCGCACAAGGCCCAGGCTGATGGACGTAAGGCCGACGCCAAAGTCGGTTGGTGCGATGAAAAAAGTCTGCATGCGTGCTTCTCGAAATAAGCGGTGCAAGGGATCAGCGATCAAGGGTAGCGCTATCGGCACCCTGTGCGCACCAACCGCACGGGAACGCCTGGCCAATGCGCTGCGCTCGCTGTTCGGGGTCGAGCACCCATGGGCGCAGCTGCCAGGGCGGCACGTGGCGCAGGTGCTGGGTGTGGCCACAGCTCAACTGGGCGACCCAGTGGCCTTCGGCATCCTGGGAAAAAGCGATGATCCGACTGATGGGCATGGGCGGATCCAGGCGAGGTTCGCAATCGGGCGATGGCTTGGTTACACTTGTGCGTTCTACATTCTTTTGCAAAAGGTCTTGCCCCATGCTGATCGCCGCCAACAAGGCTGTCTCCATCGACTATACCCTGACTAACGACGCCGGGGAGACCATCGACAGCTCCGCCGGTGGCGCGCCGCTGGTTTACCTGCAAGGTGCCGGCAACATCATCCCAGGCCTGGAAAAAGCCCTGGAAGGCAAACAGGCCGGCGACGAGCTGACCGTTTCCATCGAGCCTGAAGAGGCCTACGGCGAATACCTGGCCGAGCTGGTCAGTACCCTGAACCGCAGCCTGTTCGAAGGCGTCGACGAGCTGGAAGTGGGCATGCAGTTCCACGCCTCGGCCCCCGATGGCCAGATGCAGATCGTCACCATCCGTGACGTGGACGGCGACGACGTGACCGTCGATGGCAACCACCCACTGGCCGGCCAGCGCCTGAACTTCCAGGTCAAGGTCGTTGACGTACGTGACGCCAGCGAAGAAGAAATCGCTCACCGTCACATCCACGGTGAAGGTGGCCATCACCACTGATCTTTCTGCGCTAAGCTCAGAAAGTCGCCAGGCGTTCGGGCAAGCCGCCCTGCCTTCCCCAGGAAGGCGACGGCTTGAACGAACGCCTTTTTAGTGGGCGCAATTTGCCCAGGTGCCGTCGGCGGCCTGAAAAGGGGATTACAGCATGAGTGCATTTCACGACCTGAAGTTGAACGCGCTTGACGGTGGCGATCTGTCCTTGAAACCGTACAAGGGGCAGGTAGTGCTGGTGGTCAACGTGGCCTCCAAGTGCGGCCTGACACCTCAGTACGCGGCGCTTGAGCAGCTCTACCAGACGTACAAGGACAAAGGCTTCACGGTCCTTGGCCTGCCCTGCAATCAGTTCGCAGGGCAGGAGCCGGGGAGCGAAGCGCAGATCCAGGAATTCTGCAGCATGAACTACGGCGTGAGCTTTCCGCTCGGCGCCAAGCTCGATGTGAACGGGCCCCAGCGCCATTCGATGTATCGTCTTCTGGCGGGCGAGGGCGCGGAGTTTCCAGGGGACATTACCTGGAATTTCGAGAAATTCCTGGTGGGCAAGGACGGGCGGGTATTGGCGCGCTTCTCCCCGCGCACGGCGCCGGATGACCCTGGGGTGGTCCAGGCCATCGAAAAGGCCCTGGGCTGATCATGCACCGGGTGCTCACCTCGGTCGCTGCAGTGGCTTCACAGCGGCGGCATAGGCTGCATCGAGGTCGCTTGGCGCGCATGAACGCTCTGTGAAGCGCTGAGCAGGTGCGCTTCGAACTGGTCGACGATTTTCGACCACCCCTGGTGGCTGGCATGCTGTCGAGCGTTGAGCCTCACCCGCCGCAGGGTCTCGCTGTCTTGCAACAGCCAGCAAGCGGCATCGATGAAGGCTGCCGCATCCCTTGGCATGGCCAGCGCCCCATTGTGGCCATGGCCGATGTGCTGCGCAGCCGTTGCCTGGTCATAAGCGACCACCGCCAACCCTGACGCCATGGCTTCGAGCACCACACGGCCAAACGTCTCGATCAGGCTGGGGAACAGAAACAGGTCACTGCTGGCATAGTGCTCGGCCAGTTGTTCGCCTCGCTGGACGCCGCATAGCACAGCCCCATGAACCTGCTGCTGTAGCTTCCCCCGCAGTGGCCCGTCCCCCACCAGAATCAGGCGTACCCTTCGCTGTGGCAAAGCCCGTTGCAAAGCCTCGAAACAGCTTTGCAAAAGCCCCAGGTTTTTCTCCGGTGCCAACCGTCCCACATGCAGGACGGCGATATCATCGTGGCCCAGACCCCAGTGTTCGCGCAGCGCCTGGCTGCGACGGGCCGGGTTGAACAGCTCCGCGTCCACACCGTGCGGCATGTGCACCAGCCGCTCGAAGCCGCGGCGCTCCAGCCAACGCCGTTGGCTCAAGCTGGGCACGAGCGTCAAGACGGCCCGGCGATGAAACCAGCGCAGGTAAAGGCTTAGCAGGCGTCCCACTACGCCCATGCCGTGTTGCCCTGAAAGATGCGCAACGTGGGTATGCAATCCGCTAACAACGGCGATTCCTAATCGCCGAGCAGTGCGTAATGCGCTCAGCCCCAGGGGGCCTTCAGTGGCGATGTAAATGACGTCAGGCCGTTGCCGGCGCCAGTGCCTTGCCAGCGTGCGCAGGGAGACCTTGTCCCGTTGCAAACCCAGATAGCCGGGCAGTGGCCAGTCGCGCCACAGGCGCACGCCAGGGTTGTGCCCCGAAGCCTGCTCCCCTGGCTGTCGGGGGCGCACGATCCTGACGTGATGGCCACGCTGGCGCAGCCCTTCGCTCAGGTTCAACAGTGTGCAAGCCACGCCGTTGACGTGCGGGGCGAAGGTATCGCTGACGAGGCAGATGTGCAGAGCAGGTGTATTCATGAACTGACTATCCACCTGCTGCATTGCCGGGGCATGACGGCGAAGTGACGTCGGCATGATGCAGAGGGGGCATGACGCCTGTAACGCGCACGAATATTCATCACGGCTGCACTCAAGAGGCGCAGTTGCCCGCCGATGCAGTTGCATTCGCCCCCACGCTCCAGGAGAGCGGTGATGTTCAACAACAAGCTCAAGCAAGAAATCCGGCAGTTGCGTGAAGAACTGATGATCATCGACCAGATCAAGAGCAGCCTGGACAGCGAGATGCTGGTGCTGCAACTCGACCCTGCCGGTCGGATCGAACTGGTCAATGGCAATTTCGAAACCGAGATGCTGTATCGGGCTGACCAATTGCTTGGGCGCAACATCGACGACATCGTGCCTGCCCACGTCAAGTCACTGGATTTTCACCAGCGCATGAAAAATGCCATCAGCCGGGGCGAGCATTTCAATGGCGCGTTTCGCCTGCTGCGCGGGGACGGCCAGGAAGCTTGGCTACGTTCGATCCTGCAACCTGTGAAGGGTAGCGACGGGCGCATCAAGTATTTCACCCTGCATTCGAGCGACCTGACCCGTACCATCGTCACCTCCCGCGAGCACGAGAGCCTGATCAAGGCGCTGATGCGCTCGACGGCGGTTATCGAGTTCGATCTCGATGGCATGATCCTGACCGCCAACGAACGCTTCTTGTCGGCAGTGGGGTACCGGCTGGATCAGATCCGTGGCAAGCACCACCGCATGTTCTGCGAACCGGCCGAGGTCAATTCACCCGGCTACCAAGCGTTCTGGGACAAGCTTCGCCGCGGTGAGTACATTGCCGAACGCTTCCGTCGGATCGATGCCCATGGCCGGGTGATCTGGCTGGAAGCTTCCTACAACCCGATCTTCAACGCCCACGATGAGCTGTACAAAGTGGTCAAGTTCGCCACGGTCATCACCGATCAGGTGAACCAGGAGCAAGCGGTGGCCCAGGCGGCGGACGTCGCCTACAACACCTCCCGGGAAACGGACACCAGCGCCCGTCGGGCCACAGAGGTGGTCGGGCAGAGCGTCAGCGTCATGCGTGGGCTCGAAGCCTCGATGCTTCAGGCTGCCGAAGGCATCCAGGCGCTGGACACCCAGTCGCGGGTCATCGGTTCGATCATCAAGACCATCAGCGATATCGCCGGGCAGACCAACTTGCTGGCGCTCAACGCCGCCATCGAAGCCGCCCGTGCTGGCGAGCAGGGGCGGGGCTTTGCGGTGGTGGCCGATGAGGTGCGTCAGCTGGCCTCGCGCACCAGCACGGCTACCGAGGAAATAGCCCGTGTGGTACAGCAAAACGAGCAGTTGGCCCAGGCTGCAGTGTCGATCATCGACACCAGCAAGCGCCAGGCCGAAGAAGGCCGCGCGCTGGCGGACCAGACCGGAAACGTGATCGAGGAAATCCAGGAAGGGGCCAGGCGGGTGGTGGATGTGGTGGGGCAGTTCTCCAGCCGCCTGGGGCAGTGATGCTGGGCAGTTGTGTTCCATGGTGAGGCGACGCGGCGGCGCTCCCGTTGGACGCGCCTAAGATCGGCCGCTGCCTGACGGGCACGCGGCCGGTTCGGTCAGTCACTCGCTCATCGCCAGCCCATCGCCCATACCTGGGCGTCGCGCAGCACCCGCCAATCCAGCCACTCGCTGCGCCCGCTGTGCACCGCCTGCAGTTCCACGCGCAGCAACACGCCCGCTTCGTCGTGCTCCAGGTCGGTGACCAGGAAGTGCTTTTCACGGTTCACCGGCTGCGTCGCGGTCCATTTCGACAGCTTGAGTTTGGCGGGACTGAAGCGGTTCATGGTCTGCTCCTGTAGATGAGGTAGGGTAACGCCTGGGACAGGCTCAGGCTCGATGCGCAGGTGTGTTCACGGCCCGTGCATTGCCATTCTCGCGCACCCAGAACAAGGTAGCCCCAGCCACCGCCGCCGGCATCATCACCACGTTCACCCCCGGGATCAGCAACGCCAGGTAGGTCACCCCGCCAAAGCCCAGGGACTGCCAGCGTTTTTCCCGCAGCCAGGCGAGCATGTCCTGCCAGCTCATCTTGTTGTTGTCGGCCGGGTAGTCGATGTATTGGATGGCCATCATCCACACGCCGAAAATCAGCCAAAGCGGCGCGGCGACCACGTTGACCACCGGGATCAACGACAGGATGAACAAGCCGGTGGCGCGCGGCAGGAAGTAGCCGAGCTTGCGCATTTCGCGGCCCAGTGTGCGGGGGATCATCGCCAGCAGCTCGGCCCAGCTGAAGGCCGGGAAGTGATCGTCGCCGCGCACCACCACTTCCACCTTTTCAGCCAGAAAGCCATTGAACGGCGCGGCGATGATGTTGGCCACCAGGGTAAAGGTGAAGAACACCATCAGCACCAGCAACACCACGAACAGGGGCCAGAGGATATAGGTCAGAAAGCTGAGCCAGCTTGGCAGGGTGGGCACCAGCGCGTCCAGCCACTGGCTGAACTGGTGGCCGGCAAAATAGATGAGGCCACCGAACAGCAGCAGGTTGATGGTCAGCGGCAGCAGCACGAACAAGCGCAGGCCAGGGCTCAGGATCAGCTTCAGGCCTTCGCGCAGGTACTGCGGCCCGGAAAGAACGGGGGCTTGCATGTATCACTCCGCAGAAAAGGTGGTTGGCAGACATTACCGAGTTTCAGGGGGATGCGGAAGCTGCACCATCTGGGTGAAACCGGTGGTAACAAAAGCCAATGATCGGACCCTGCCAACGCAACGACGCGCATAGACGATGGCTATGAGGTGGATTGTCTAAGGATATTTCCTTACTCTTTGCCACCTCGCTACAGTGCGCTCATATTTCAGCGTCACCGGCCTGCCCGTGGTGCAGGCCCTACTTCATTTGCACAGCTGGCCTTTTCAGCCCGCTCGACAGGAGTTCGACATGTCCGAAGCACGTCATTCGCGCGTCATCATTCTGGGCTCCGGCCCTGCCGGTTACAGCGCAGCGGTCTATGCGGCCCGTGCCAACCTCAAGCCGCTGCTGATCACTGGCATGCAGGCCGGTGGCCAATTGACCACCACCACCGAAGTCGACAACTGGCCAGGCGACCCGCACGGCCTGACCGGCCCGGCACTGATGCAACGCATGCAAGAGCACGCCGAGCGTTTCGAGACTGAAATCGTCTTCGATCACATCAATGCCGTGGACCTGGCCAACAAGCCGTTCACCCTGACCGGCGACAGCGGCACCTACACCTGCGACGCCCTGATCGTGGCCACTGGCGCCAGTGCTCGCTACCTGGGCCTGCCGTCGGAAGAAGCGTTCATGGGCAAGGGCGTATCGGCCTGCGCCACCTGCGATGGTTTCTTCTACCGCAACAAGCCGGTCGCAGTGGTTGGCGGCGGCAACACGGCCGTTGAAGAGGCGCTGTACCTGGCGAACATTGCCAGCAAGGTAACCCTGGTGCACCGCCGCGATACGTTCCGCGCCGAGAAGATCCTGGTCGACAAGCTGCATGCCCGCGTCGCCGAAGGCAAGATCGAACTCAAGCTCAACGCTACCCTGGATGAAGTCCTGGGCGACAACATGGGTGTGACCGGCGCGCGCTTGAAGAACAACGATGGCAGCACTGACGAGATCAAGGTAGATGGCGTGTTCATCGCCATCGGCCACACCCCGAACACCTCGCTGTTCGAAGGCCAGCTGACCCTCAAGGACGGCTACCTGGTGGTCAGCGGCGGCCGTGAAGGCAACGCCACCGCCACCAACGTCGCGGGTGTGTTCGCCGCAGGTGATGTGGCTGACCATGTCTACCGTCAGGCCATCACCTCGGCCGGTGCTGGTTGCATGGCCGCCCTGGACGTCGAGCGCTACCTGGACGGCCTGGCCAACGCCTCGTTCTGATCCCTCGACCGGGGCCGCCTGGCGGCCCCGTGTTACAGGCTCAGGCGCATCGACAGGTCGACCGCTCGCACATCCTTGGTCATCGAACCTATCGAGATGTAATCCACACCGGTTTCGGCGATGGCCCGCAGGGTCGTTTCGCTGACGCCGCCACTGGCCTCCAGCTTGGCCTTGCCAGCGGTGATCCTGACGGCTTCTTTCATCTCGTCGAGCGTCAGCTCATCGAGCATGATGATGTCGGCACCCGCGCTTAGCGCCTGATGCAATTCCTCCAGGCTTTCCACCTCGATTTCCACCGGCTTGCCGGGGGCGATGCGGTGTGCGGCTTGTACCGCCTCGGCGACGCCACCACAGGCGGCGATATGGTTTTCCTTGATCAGGAAAGCGTCATACAAGCCTATGCGGTGGTTGTAGCAGCCGCCACAGGTCACTGCGTACTTTTGCGCCAGGCGCAGGCCCGGCAAGGTCTTGCGGGTGTCCAGCAACTGTACGTGGGTGCCTTCGACCAGATCCGCCAACGTGCGCGCGCGCGTGGCGACCCCGGACAGCATCTGCAGGAAGTTGAGTGCACTGCGCTCGCCGCTGAGCAGCGCGCGCGCAGGGCCTTCCAGGTGGAACAGCGGTTGGTTGGGCTGGGCGCGATCGCCGTCGACCACCTGCCAGTGCACGGCTACGCGTGGATCGAGTTGACGAAACACCGCATCGACCCAGGCCGTACCGGCCACCACACACGCTTCGCGGGTAATGATCGTTGCCTTGGCCAGCCGCTCGGCCGGGATGAGCTGGGCGGTGATGTCGCCGCTGCCGATGTCCTCCAGCAACGCACGGCGCACGTTGGCTTCGATTTCGGCGGTGAGGTCGGCAAGGCGTAGGTTAGGCATGATTGGCTCCACAAGCGAGATGCCCGCGATTATAGGGCAGGGCGCAGGCCTGTACAGCCGGTGCTCGGCTGCCATGACGCAACGGGTTGAGCAATCACTGCCTGTACAGGGTCAAGACATTTAGCAAGGAAACGCGTCTGGCAGTAAAAGGAATAATTCCTGATAATGCTGTCTGATATTTGGCGTCATGCTATTGGCGAAACTGGCCGCGTCTAGGCCCGACACCCTGCAAGGAGTACAGGATGCACAAAGAGGGCAAGGTAGTGCCCTTGGCGGCGGCTGAACATGGACGGCGCACGCCCCCCACGAGTCTGCCCATCGCGTTGCTGCAGGTGCGCGATCAGGCCGCCCTGCAACTGCGCCAGGGTTTGCAGGCGCTGTTCGACAATGCTGACGATACCCTGTTCGAAATGGCCGACAAGGCAGCGGACCGGTTCGCTCAGCACCTGTATTTCGAAGCCATGCGCGACTTGCGACTCAAGCGCAAGAGCATCGAGCGGCTGTTTCTCGATACCGTCCATGAAGCCTTCGCGCGCTTGGCCCAGCCTGAGCCTGAGCATACCCCGGCAACCGTCGCTCCCGTATTGTCGTTCACCCCCGGTCAGTCCGAGCGTGCAGCAGCGGTGGAGGCGATGGTGACCAGGGTAAAGGCCCGTGATGGCGTCGCGCTACAGCAGCTGGGCCTGCGCTTGCAGACGCTGCTCGAACGTCATGTGCCTGAGCAGTGCAACCCCCTGAACCCGATTGCCTTGTGTCGCTGCTTTCTCGAGGCCGGGCAAAGCCTGGGTGTAGGGCCGCGCGTCAAGTTGGTGCTGCTCAAGCTGTTCGAGCGGTATGTATTGTGCGACGCGCAAGTCATCTACGGCGAAGCCAACAGGCTGCTGATTGCGGCAGGCGTGCTGGGTCAGCTGCCACCGACGCCTTGCCGACGAGCCGGGGACAGTTACTTGCTGGCGGAGCCGGACGAGCGCTCCTACCATGAGCCTGAAGCGAGCGAAGATACCGCAGGCGATGCGTTGTTCGCCTCCCTGCAACCGCTTCTGCGATCCGCACGTGGTTTGTTCGCGCCTCGCCTGGAGGCACCGGCCGGCGCCCAGCCGGTCAGCAGAGCCGATCTGCTGCGGTTACTCTCACATCTGCAGCACTATGTGCCAGAGCCCGATGCGGCTGACGATTTCGCCCTTGGCCAGCAAGTGGAGCAATTGCTGCTGACCATCAGCGTGCGTAGCGGTACCCGCCGCTTTATTGGCGGGGACGACGAAGACATGATCAACCTGATCGATCACGTGTTCAGGTTTATTGCTCGCGACGACAATCTACCCCCCTGCCTGCGAGCCGTGCTGGCGCGCCTGCAGATCCCGCTGCTCAAGGTGGCGCTGCTGGACAGGGGGCTGCTCAGCCGCGCCAGTCATCCCGCCCGGCGGCTGCTCAACGAAATGGCGGCGGCGGGGCTCGGCTGCGACCCGCGCGAGCAAGAGCAGGGTGATGCGTTGCAACTGCGCGCTGAACGTGTGGTTCAGCGCCTGCTCATCGACTTTGCCGAAGACACGAGTCTGTTCGGTGAGCTACTTGAGGACTTGCTCGGGCAGACCCAGCATGAACGGCGGCGTACCGAGTTGTTCGAGCAGCGCACCCGGGACGCCGAAGAGGGGCGGGCCAATGCATCGCTTGCCAGGCGACAGGTGCAACACGTGCTCAGCCAGCGCCTGCGGGGACGGGTCTGGCCCCAGGCAGTGGTACGGATGCTGATCAACAACTGGAGCCAGGTGATGATGCTGGCTTGGCTCAGACACGGCGAAGCGTCTCTGGGCTGGCGCAGTGCGCTGCAGACCCTCGATACCTTGCTGGCCAGTGTGACGCCATCGCTTCAGCCGCAGGCCCTGGTGCATCAGGTACCACCGTTGCTCAAGTCGTTGCGCGATGGGCTGGCCAGTGTCGGAACCGACTCGCTGGTGACCCGTGAATTTTTCCGCAAACTCGAACAACTGCACATACGTGCTTATGCAGGTGGCGCTGAGGCCGACGAGGACGACATCCTGGTCACCCAGGACATCCTGTTGGCGTTGGCCGAAGAGGCAGACGGACCTGGGCAGCAACCGGCCGGTGACAAGGGCAAGGTCAAGGTCTCGCAGAAGGTGCAACGCTTGCGCATGGGTACCTGGATTGAAGTGTCCGATGACAGTGGCATTCAGCGCTGCAAGTTGGTGGCACGCCTGGACAGTTGCGACAAGCTCGTCTTTGCAAATCGCAGCGGCATGAAAGTGCGGGAGTGGAGTGGCGCAGGCCTTACCCAGGCCCTGGAAGCCGGCACCGTTCGCGTATTGGATGACGGTCCTTTGTTCGAGCGCGCCCTGGAAGCGGTCATAGAGGATTTGCACAGGAGCGGGCTGGCTGCTTTGTGATGATTACCGTGTCAACGCTAGCGGCAGCAGGGCATACTGACGCTCTGTGCAGCACTTTTCAGGACAGGCCCCTCATGCAATTGGACCGTGCCACTGGCTGGTTCCACGGAGACGGAATCACCCACTGCCCCTCACCGAATTTCAACGCCCGCCCGCAAGGTGAGCAGATTTCTCTGCTGGTGCTTCACAACATCAGCTTGCCGCCGGCCAACTTTGGCGGCGGTTACGTCCAGGCGTTCTTTCAGAACCGGCTCGACCCGAACGCACACCCGTATTTCGCCAGCATCGAGCACCTGAAAGTATCTGCACACCTGTTCGTCGAGCGTGGGGGGGCGGTGACCCAGTTCGTCTCGTTGCATGATCGGGCCTGGCATGCCGGCGTCTCCTGTTTCGACGGCCGTGAGGGCTGTAACGATTTCTCGATCGGCATCGAGCTGGAGGGCACTGACGAGATACCGTATACCGATGCGCAGTACCTGACCCTCGACCGCTTGACGCGGCACATCCGCAAGGCCTGGCCGGCCATCGCACCCGAGCGTATCCAAGGGCACAGCGACATTGCCCCCCAGCGCAAGACCGACCCCGGCCCTGCCTTCGACTGGGCGCGGTACCGCCAGGCGTTACAGCGCGAGGAGGGCTGAGGCATGAGTTTTCTGGTATTGATCCTGGTGCTGTGGTTCGAGAAATTTTCGGGCTTGCGCCATCTGGTCCAGCGTGACGGTTTCTTCCTTGGCGAACTGGCGCGCCTTGAGCGCAAAGGTGGGCTGCCTGTAGGGTGGGTACTGGCCGCTGTGGTGCTGGCTCCGGTGCTGGTGCTGACACTGCTGTTACATGTGCTTGAGCCCGTTGCCTACGGCCTGCTGGCCCTGCCAGTGCATCTTCTGGTGCTGGTTTATAGCCTGGGACGTGGCAATGCCAAGGCTTCCCTCGGGCCCGTGCGTGACGCCTGGCACAGGGGCGATGAACAAGCCGCGCTGCACGTGGCCGCACGTGACCTTGGCGTAGTGGCCGATGGGCCACGCAGCCTGCTCGAACGCCTGCAAAGCAGGTTGCTGTGGGAGGCCTACCAGGGCTTTTTCGCCGTCATCTTCTGGTACTTCCTGCTGGGGCCGGCCGTTGCCCTGGCTTACCGCCTTCTGGCGTTGTGCCAAGCGCACAGTCAGCGACCCGCACTCCAGCACCGCGCCGAGCAGCTTCGCCACCTCATGGACTGGGTGCCGGTCAGGGTGGTGGCATTGAGCTTTGCCCTGGTCGGCAACTTCGTGGCCGTTGCCCGCGAAATATTGCACGAGTTGTTGAACTGGCATGTCACTGCCGCGCACCTGGTAGCCCGCGTCGGGCGTATGGCTGATGACGGCAGTGATGCCGGCACTGCCAGTGAGAATGATTGCGGGATGCGACGCCTGGATGGCCTATGGGACCTGGTGCTGCGTTGTGGTGTGCTGTGGTATGCCGCTTTCGCGTTGTGGACCGTGTTGGCCTGACCGCGCGGGGCGGGCCGGCGCGAATCAATGCAGGGCTTGCCAACCGAACAGCTCGCAGGCATTGCGCGTGCTCGCTTCGGCCAATTGCTCGACGGGCACGCCCATCGACTCGGCCAGCGATTGTGCGATGTCTGGCAGGTGCTCGGGGCTGTTGCGCACCCCCGGATGCATGACCGGCGCCATGTCCGGTGCGTCGGTCTCCAGCACCACGCTGTCGAGCGGTAAGCGGGCAATCGTACGGCGCAGCCGCAAGGCCTGGGGCCAGGTCGCCGCGCCGCCCAACCCAAGCCGAAAGCCTAGCTTGATGTACTCACGTGCCTCTTCGTAACTGCCGGCGAATGCATGGATGATACCCGCCCGCATGGGCTTGTAGCGCTTGAGGGTGGCAATCACCTGGGCATGGCTGCGGCGCACGTGCAGCAGGGCCGGTAGCTGGAAGTCGCACGCCATTTGCAACTGCGCTTCGAACACGTCCTGCTGACGAGCCTTGTCCAGTTCAGGGAGGTAGTAATCCAGTCCGAACTCGCCCAGCGCACACAGGCGGCTATCGCCACGCAAGCGCTCCAGCCAGGCGCGCAACTGCTCGATGTGGCTCGGTTGATGATCTTCAAGGTAGACCGGGTGCAGGCCAAGCGCCGCGGCCAGGCGCGAGTCGCTGCAGGCCAGGTCCCATACCCGCTGAAAGTTGGCCTGATGAACCCCCAGCACCACCATTCGCTCGACGCCTTGCGCGCTTGCACGGGCCATCAGGCTCGGGCGGTCGGCGTCGAAGTCCGGGAAGTCCAGGTGCGTGTGGGTGTCGATCAGACGCAGGTTCATGACGGGTCGATTCGTTGCTTGAAGGTGCGCGAGACCGCATGCACGCCTGGTTCGTAGCGTTTTTCTTCAATCGCAGCAAGGGCCAGTTCCAGTGCCTTGGCGGCCATGTCCCCGTGACGTTGGGCCATGGCATTGACCGGCAGCGGCAAGAAGTCGAGCAACTGGTTGTCGCCGAATGTACCCAGCTGCAACCGGCGCGACTCGGTGGGCTGGGCGTGCAGCGCGTCGAACACTCCCTGCAGGAGCACGTACGAAGTGGTGATCAAGGCATCGGGCAGGCCACCCAGCTCATCGATCAATTGCTGCATGAGGCGCTGCCCGCACTCTCGGCTGAACGCTTCGCCCTGGTAGCGGCGCACCTCACCGGCAAAGCCCTGTAGCGCATCGTCGAAGCCACCGGCGCGGGCCTGGCTAACCGACAGTTCAGGGCGTGCGCCGATCAAGGCAATGCTGCCTGGCGAGGTGCTCAACAGGCTGGCGGCCAAACGACGACTGGCATCATGGTCATCGCTGATCACCGAGCAGAAATACCGGGGGTCCAGGCCTCGGTCGATGGCAATGACCGGCAGGCCCTTGTCTTGCAACTCGCGGTAGCTCTGATCGTGCGGCGGCAGGCAGCTGGCCACGAACAAGGCATCGCACCGGCGCGCCCGGAACAGCTGCTGCAACTGGCGCTCGCTGTCGGGCTGGTCGTCACTGCTGGCGATCAGCAACTGGTAGCCCCGGGCCCGAGCCCCTTGCTCAAGGCGCTTGGCAATACGCGCGTAGCTGGGGTTCTCAAGGTCCGGGAGGATGAAGCCCAGCGTGCGGGTATGCCGGCTGCGCAGGCCAGCGGCCTGAGGGTTGGGCGTAAATCCATGGGCCTGCACCACCGCCTGCACGCGCTCCACGGTGCTGTTGCTGATGCGTTGCTGTTCGGCCTTGCCATTGATGACGTAGCTGGCGGTAGTGACGGACACACCGGCCAGGCGGGCGATATCGCTGAGTTTCACCGAGTTTTCCTTGTTATGACCAAAGCTGGCTGTAGGCGATGACCAGGCGGTTTGACCCTGATACCGCAGCGAGCGCAGGCGAGCATTGTCGCAATTGTCCGACAGGATGGGGCTTTTTCATCGGCAGATTATCGAGTAACGTGGCCGCCTGGTCAGGTTAAACGTTTCAGCCTCCTGATTTTCTGCCTCTGCTGCCCACTGTGCAAGGCGGTTGAACTGGCCATTTCCGTGAATTTCACAACAATACTCCAGTACCCATCCGGGAACTGCAAAGGGAGAAGGTCATGCTCGAGCTCGCCAAGGAGCAGATAGCCATGGGCCAGACGGCCCCAGACAAGGCACATGCATTGCGCCTGCTGGCGGATCGCCTGGTCGCCGACGGACTGGTCGCCGAGGGCTACCTGCAAGGGTTGCAGGATCGCGAGGCGCAAGGTTCCACGTTCCTTGGCCAGGGCATCGCCATCCCCCACGGTACGCCGCAGACCCGCGACCTGGTGTACACCACGGGCGTGCGCCTGTTGCAGTTTCCCGAGGGTGTGGATTGGGGTGATGGGCAGATCGTGTACCTGGCCATTGGCATCGCCGCGCGCTCTGACGAGCACTTGCGCCTTCTGCAATTGCTGACCCGTGCCCTGGGCGAAACCGATCTGGCAGAAGCCCTGCGCCGTGCAGGCTCGGCCGAGGCCTTGCTCAAACTGCTGCAGGGTGCACCGCAGGCGCTGGCGCTCGATGCGCAATTGATCGCCCTGAACCTTCCGGCCGAAGACTTCGATGAGCTGGCCTGGCGCGGTGCGCGCCTGTTGCAGCGCGCCAACTGCGTGGACAGCGGCTTTGCCGCCGTGCTGCAGCAGGCAGAGCCGCTGCCGCTGGGAGAGGGTTTGTGGTGGCTGCACAGCGAACGCCAAGTTCGCCAGCCAGGCCTGGCCTTCGTCACCCCGGCACAACCTGTGCGTTATCGCGATCAACCGCTGACTGGCCTGTTCTGCCTGGCCAGCCTGGGGGCTGCCCACCAGGCATTGCTCGAACGGTTGTGCGAAGTGTTGATCGAAGGGCGCGGGCAGATGCTCTACCAGGCCACCAGCAGCCGCGCCGTGCTCGAAGTGCTCGGCGGCGAGGCGCCTGCCGACTGGCCGAGCGCACGCATCCTGCTGGCCAATGCCCACGGCCTGCACGCCCGCCCAGCCAAGGTGCTGGCGCAACTGGCCAAACGTTTCGAGGGCGACATTCGCGTGCGCGTGGTCGAGAGCGGTCAGCCTGGCGTCTCGGTGAAAAGCCTGAGCAAGCTGTTGAGCCTGGGCGCGCGCCGTGGCCAGGAGCTGGAACTGGTGGCCGAGCCCGCTATCGCCGCCGATGCCCTGCCTGCGTTGCTGGCAGCCATCGAGCAAGGGCTGGGCGAGGAGGTGGAGGCGCTGCCGCTTGTCCCAGAGGCCCCTGCGCAGCCAGCCGTCGAAAAGGCGAAGGCGCCGGCGGCCGGCAGCCGCGTACAGGGTGTGGGCGCTGCCCCGGGTATCGCGTGCGGCCCTGCCCACGTCGTGACCGAGCGCACGTACGACTACCCGCTGCGCGGCGAGTCGTACGATCAGGAACGTCACAAGCTGACCCAGGCGGTGGCTACCGTCAGTGCCGATCTTCAGGTGCTGGTGCAGCGCAGCGACGCGGCCATCGGCGAGATTTTCGTCACCCATCAGGAAATGCTGGCCGACCCGGCTCTGACCGACGACGTCGAGCAGCGCCTGGCCCAAGGCGAGAGTGCCGCTGCCGCATGGGTGGCGGTGATCGAGTCAGCCGCCAGCCAGCAGGAAGCGCTGCATGACGCTTTGCTGGCCGAGCGGGCTGCCGACCTGCGCGACGTGGGCCGCCGCGTATTGGCCCAGCTGTGCGGGGTCCAGACGCAGAGCGAGCCTGACCAACCTTACGTACTGGTGATGAGCGAGGTCGGCCCCTCCGATGTCGCCAGGCTCGACCCGGCGCGGGTTGCCGGTATCGTCACAGCCCAGGGTGGCGCCACCGCGCACAGCGCCATTGTCGCCCGGGCGCTGGGTATCCCTGCCGTGGTCGGAGCCGGCGCCAGCGTGCTGCTAGTGGAAAATGGCACGTCGCTGCTGCTCGACGGCCAGCGCGGAGTGGTCAACGTCGCGCCGCCAGCCGAAGAGCTGCAGCGTGCCCTGGCTGAGCGCGACCTGCGCGAGCAGCGCTTGCAAGCCGCGTGGGCCAACCGTTTCGACCCGGCCGTGACCCGTGATGGCCATGCCATCGAAGTGTTCGCCAACATCGGTGAAAGCAGCGGTATCGCCAAAGTGGTGGAGCAGGGGGCCGAAGGCGTCGGCCTGTTGCGCACCGAGCTGATCTTCATGGCCCATTCCCAGGCGCCGGATGTGGCCACCCAAGAGGCCGAGTACCGGCGCGTGCTCGATGGCCTGGACGGGCGCCCGCTGGTGGTGCGTACCCTGGACGTGGGCGGTGACAAGCCGCTGCCCTACTGGCCGATCGCCGCGGAAGAAAACCCCTTCCTCGGCGTGCGCGGCGTGCGCCTGACCCTGCAGCGCCCGCAGGTGATGGAAGACCAGCTGCGTGCTCTGCTGCGCGCCGCCGATCAACGCCCTTTGCGCATCATGTTCCCTATGGTCGGGCAGATGCACGAGTGGCGCGAGGCACGTGCGATGGTCGAGCGCCTGCGTATGGAGATTCCCGTGGCAGACCTGCAGGTGGGCATCATGGTCGAGGTGCCCTCGGCAGCCTTGTTAGCGCCACAACTGGCGCGCGAGGTGGACTTCTTCAGCATCGGCACCAATGACCTGACCCAATACACCCTGGCCATCGACCGTGGCCACCCCAGCCTGTCCGCCCAGGCCGATGGGCTGCATCCTGCGGTCCTCAGCCTGATCGACATGACAGTGCGCGCCGCCCACGCCCATGGCAAGTGGGTGGGGGTTTGCGGCGAACTGGCGGCTGACCCGCAGGCCGTCGCGGTGCTGCTGGGGCTTGAAGTGGACGAGCTGAGCGTGGCGTCGCGCAGCGTCGCCGAAGTCAAGGCTCTGGTGCGCCAGGCCGATTCCCGTACAGCCCGCGCCCTGGCGCGCGAGGCCTTGCAACAAGACAGCGCCGCCGCGGTTCGCGCGCTGGTGGAGCGTTATTGAATGGCCAAGATCCTTACCCTGACCCTCAACCCTGCCGTGGACATCACCATCGGGCTCGACAGCCTGCGCCCCGGTCACGTCAACCGCAGCCAGGCCCAGCACAGCCACGCAGCTGGCAAGGGCTTGAACGTCGCCCAGGTGCTGGCCGACCTGGGCCATACCGTGACCGTCAGTGGTTTTCTTGGGCAGGACAACCTGCAGGCGTTCGAAGCGCTGATCGACTGGCGCGGCTTCTGCGATTGCTTCGTGCGCGTGCCTGGGGAAACCCGCAGCAACCTCAAGCTGGTCGAGGCCGATGGCCGCGTCACCGACATCAATGGCCTGGGCCCGGAAGTGGACGCGGCCGCCCGCGATGCCTTGCTGCGCCTGTTGCGCCAGGAAGCACCGGGGCATGACGCCGTGGTCGTTGCCGGGAGCCTGCCACGCGGGATTAGCCCTCAATGGTTTGGTGATTTGCTCGATGAGCTCAAGGCCATGGGCTTGAAAGTGGCGCTGGACACCAGCGGCCAGACGCTGCGCGTCGGTCTGCAAAGCCTGCCCTGGCTGGTCAAGCCCAATACCGAAGAGTTGGGCGAAGCCCTGGGCACGCCCGTGGACGATGCCGATCAACAGCGACTGGCCGCCCGGCAGCTACTGGATGAGGGCGTCGAGCACGTGGTGGTTTCGGCCGGCGAGCACGGGGTACGCTGGTTCGCCCATGATTTCACCCTGGCGGCGGTACCGCCCAAGGTGAAGGTGGCCAGTACGGTCGGTGCTGGGGACTCCCTCGTGGCCGGCATGGTCCACGGGCTGTTGCAGGGTGAAGCCGCATCGCGCACTTTGGCCCGTGCCACCGCCATCGCCGCACAGGCCGTCACCCAGGTGGGTTTCGGCATCAACGACCATAACCAGTTGGCCCGCCTGCAAGCCGCTGTGAGCCTGACAGAACAACAAGAGGGTTGCCAATGAACATTGTCATTCTCACTGCCTGCCCCAATGGCCAGGTATCGAGCGTGCTCAGCGCACGTCTGCTGGCGGCTGCGGCCCAGCGCCGTGGCTGGACCACTCAGGTCGAGGTGCAGGATGCCGAGCATCCCGAACGACAGCTCGACGCAGCGCAGATCGCCGACGCCGACTGGGTGCTGGTGGTCAGCACCGGCCCGGTGGACCTTACCCGCTTTGTAGGCAAGCGTGTGTACCAGAGCACGCCGTCCCAGGCTTTGGCTGACCGCGAAGGTTTTCTCGACGAAGCAGCTGCCAATGCGCAGCCGCTGATGGCCGTAGCCCCCGATGTCGACACCCGCGAGGAAGTGCGCATCGTTGCAGTCACTGCGTGCCCGACTGGCGTCGCCCATACCTTCATGGCGGCCGAAGCCCTGCAACAGGCCGCGCAACAGATGGGCTACCAGCTCACCGTTGAAACCCAGGGCTCGGTCGGGGCACGCAACCCGCTTTCGGCCCAAGCCATCGCAGCTGCCGACGTGGTGCTGCTGGCCGCTGACATCGAGGTGCCCGCAGCGCGCTTTGCGGGCAAGCGCATCTACCGCTGCGGCACTGGCATTGCGCTCAAGCAGGCCCGCGCCACCCTGGACAAGGCGCTGGCCGAAGCCAAGGTGGAGGAGGGTGGGACTGCTTCGGCCAGCGCTGCCGCCAGCAAGGGCGAAAAAACCGGCGTCTACAAGCACCTGCTGACCGGTGTCTCGTTCATGCTGCCCATGGTCGTGGCCGGGGGGCTGCTGATTGCCTTGTCGTTCGTGTTCGGTATCGAAGCCTACAAGCAAGCGGGGACGCTACCGGCTGCGCTGATGCAGATCGGCGGTGAAGCGGCCTTCAAGCTGATGGTGCCACTGCTGGCCGGCTATATCGCCTGGTCCATCGCCGATCGGCCAGGGTTGGCCCCAGGCATGATCGGCGGGCTGCTGGCCAGCACCCTGGGTGCCGGCTTCATCGGCGGCATCGTGGCGGGCTTTCTGGCCGGCTACAGCGCCAAAGCCATTGCCCGTTGGGCGAAGCTGCCCACCAGTCTGGAGGCGCTCAAGCCGATCCTGATCATTCCCTTGCTGGCCAGCCTGTTCACCGGTCTGGTGATGATCTATGTGGTGGGGCAGCCGGTGGCGGCCATGCTCGAAGGCCTTACGCGATTTCTCGACAGCATGGGCACCACCAACGCGATCCTGCTGGGGCTGCTGCTTGGTGGCATGATGTGCGTCGACCTCGGCGGACCGATCAACAAGGCCGCCTATGCGTTCTCGGTAGGGTTGCTGGCGTCTTCGAGCTATGCCCCGATGGCTGCCACCATGGCCGCCGGCATGGTACCGCCGATTGGCCTGGGCTTGGCCACGTTCCTGGCCAGGCGCAAGTTTGCCCAGAGCGAGCGAGAGGCGGGCAAGGCGGCCTTGGCACTGGGGCTGTGCTTCATTTCCGAGGGGGCCATCCCATTCGCCGCCAAGGATCCGCTGCGAGTGATTCCGGCGAGCCTGGCAGGGGGCGCGCTGACTGGGGCCTTGTCCATGTACTTTGGTTGCAAACTCATGGCGCCCCATGGTGGACTGTTCGTCCTGTTGATCCCGAACGCCATCAACCATGCCGCGTTGTACCTGTTGGCGATTGTCGCAGGTAGCTTGTTGACGGCGGTGGTGTATGCGCTGATCAAGAAGAACGAAAACGTCGAGCTGATGGTGGCGCCAGCCAAGGGATAGAGGTGCTTAACGGCAAGCCTTTTCGGTTACGGATGCCGCTCTTAAGGGGCGGCGTCAGCCTGGCACAGTGCCGTTCACCGGCACTGTCGGCGAACCCGCTCAACACCCATGCTTGCGCCGCAATGGCACCAGCAGGTCACTCAGACCGTTATGGTCGACTTCATGCATCAAGGCCAGCAACTCCCCCAGCTCCCCTGTAGGAAAGCCCTTGCGCGCAAACCACGCCAGGTAATCGCCCGGCAAGTCGGCAATGATCCGACCTTGGTATTTGCCAAACGGCATACTGCGAGTCACTAACAGTTCAAGACTTTGCTGGTTGAACATTTTTCAGATCTGAACGTGAAAATGCCGACCATACGGCAATCTGCACGAGTACCCAAGCGCAATCATGCAGAATGCTGCTTTCCAAATAATATTTGATTTGGCTAAGTCATTGAAATATATGCATTTTATAAGATTGCTCAATTTGGCACGATCACTGCTCCTATCCAGATGACTATCACCTGCCAAGGAGTTTTGCCATGAGTGACGTTAACAAAGACGTTATCAACGTATTGAACGACCTGATTGAGTACAGCAAAGACGGCGAAAAGGGTTTCCGTGAATCGGCCGATGATGTCAAGAATCCTGAACTGAAAGCGTTCTTCGTTCAACGTGCTGGCGAGTGCGCGAACGCTGCTGCCGAACTGCAAAGCGAAGTACGTAGGCTTGGCGGGGATCCAGAGACATCTACCAGCATTACAGCTGATATCCATCGGGGATGGGTGAACTTCAAGTCCATGCTGACAGGTAAGAGCGAAGAGGCAGTGCTCAACGAAGTCGAGCGCGGTGAGGATCATGCGCTGAAGGCCTACAAAGAGGCCCGTGAGAAACTGGTGAAGCTGGGTCGTAGTGCAACAGACTCCACCTACACCCTGGTCGAGAAACAGCTGCAAGGCGTACAGCGCAACCATGACCAAGTAAAGGCGCTGCGTGATTCGGCCCGCGCCCGCTCTTAAGTGACCGGGCCTTCTACCCGGTTGCGGCCCTTGGCCTTGGCCCGGTAGAGCGCTTCATCCGCACCACCCAGCATGGCTGCTAGGCCCTGCTGGGTGTTTGCGTTGAAGCTGCCAATGCCGATGCTCACCGTGACCGGCTGGGTATCGTTACCGAAAGGAGCGAGTCGCTCGACGCTACGGCATATCCGTTCTGCCAGCAGCCGTGCACCTTGCGCGTCGGTTTCTGGCAGTACCACCTGAAATTCCTCCCCGCCATACCGAGCAGCCAGATCGGCCGGCCGACGGATGCAGGCCTCGATGGCCTTGGCCACCTCGCGCAGTGCGTGATCACCGCCCGCATGGCCGTGGCGCTGATTGAACGCCTTGAAATGGTCCACATCCACCATCAGCACCGTCAGTGGCTGGCGGGAACGCTGGGCACGTGCCCATTCATGGCGCAGCATTTGATCCAGGTGCCGGCGATTGGCCAGGCCGGTCAGGCTGTCGGTCGCGGCCAAGGACGCCAGGCGCTGTTCAGCCTGGTAACGGCGATGCAGCTCCCGGCCGAGCAGCCAGGTCAACCAGATGATCCCTGCACACAGCAGCCCGGTGGCGACGCTGACCAGCAGCGCCGTGCGGCGCCAGGACGCGAACACCTCGTCGGTGGCATGCACCACCAGCACGATCAGCGGCAGGTCGCCCACCCGTGCAAAGGTATACATGTGCTCGCTGTTATCCCCGGCTGAGGCCGCGACGAAGCTGCCACTTTGTTGCCCGAGTATTCGCTGGAAATTGGGCTTGCCGGCGTACTGGCTGCCCACAGATGGGTCGGACGGGCCCATGGGTTGGCGGGCCAGTAGCTGGCCTTCGACGTTGAACAGGTTCACGCTGCTGTTGGCACCGATATCCAGGCGTTTGAACAGATCGGTGACATAGCCAAGGCGCAGTGCGCCAGCCGCAATCCCGGCGAAATTGCCGTTCGGGTCGGTGATGCGCCGGCTGAAGCTGATGCACCAGTCCAGGTCGCCCAACCGGGCCTTGAACGGCGGCCCCACCAGCAGGGCGGTGTTTGGGTTGTGCAAGTGGGTCTGGAACACGCCCGTGTCCCGGAAGTTGGCCTTGCGCGGTACGCTGCTGGTCGAATCACCTACCACGTCACCATTGCTGTTCAGCCACAGTACGTCCCCGCGCTTGCGGTCGGCGAAGGTATCATCGAACAGCAGCCGTTGGCGCAGGGGGCCGGGTACCGAGGGCAGCTCCTTGCGGCCTACCGCCCAGATCAACCCTTGAAGGGCCTGATCATAAAGCTCGACATTGCGCAGGATGTCACTTTCGATCAATTGCACGATGTTGTTGGCCGAGCGTACGGCCGATTGCTCCACGCTCTCACGCTCGCGCATCAGCAAGTAGCTGACGATGGCCACGATGGCGAGCACGGCCAGGCAACTGCCCAGCACGAGAGCCAGTTCAGGGTGCGACCGGGAAGAGGCAAGGCGTAACGGTGAGGTAGGCATGGTCGCGACTGCTGGGGGCCATTTGCGGCGGCGACATTCTAGGCAAGAGGTGATTGTCGGACAAGTTCGCCCGACGGAATCACAGCGCGGCAGAGATCGCCCTGCCGCACGGATTAGCCAGTGTCTGTACCAGGCTGTCAGAACACGTTCAGAGGGTAGTCGACGATGACGCGCACTTCGTCGTTGTTGCTGTTGCCATCGATCGAGGCGTAGCCTTGGCCGCCGCGGTGCGTGGCGTAACGGACCAGCACCGAGAGGTCTTTGAGGTCGCCTTCCTGGAACACGTACTTGACGTCCAGGTCGCGTTCCCAGTGCTGGGCCTGCTTGCCATCAGCCCGGTAGTAGTCGTAATGGCTGTTGTCCTGGGCAGCCTTGGTCAGGTCGGCCTTGCCCCGCGAGTACGACAGCGATGCGCTCAGGCCAGGCAGGTCGAGGCCGGCGAAGTCATACCCGTACTGAAGTTTCCAGGACCGCTCGTTCGGCGCGTTGAAGTCCGAATACATGCGCGAGTTGTCCAGGTAGACGCTGTCTCCGAGGTTGATGTAGTCGAACGGCGTATCGCCGTTAACCCGCTGATAGGCGGCGGTCACGGTATGAGCGCCTGCATTGAGGGCCAGGTGCAGGCTGTAGGTGTTGTTGTCGATGCTGCCCAGCAAGGCCCGGCCTGTGTCTTGCGTATGGTAGAAGTGAGCGCCAGGGTTGAGGCTGACCTGCTCGTTGACCACATAGGTGTAGTCGAAGTCGGCGTAGTACTGGTTCCAGATGTCCTTGAGTTCAGCCGCATACACGCTGGTCGTGATGTTGGGTGTACCGCTCCAGGCTGCGCCCGCCCAGCTCAGGTGCTTGCTCTTGCCGCGCTCATCCAGTGAGCCGTAGTAGGTGTCGATACGGCGATGGCCGCTTTGGTTGTAGGGCTTGGTGAAACTGACCTTGCCACCCTCAAGCAGCAGCCCTTCGACGCTGGTGTTGGTCAGGCTGATACCCCGGAACGTCTGCGGCAGCATGCGGGTTTCGCCACCGGCGATCACGGGGTTGGTCAGAAACAGATCACCGGCCTTGAACTCGGTGTCCAGCGCCTTGAGCTTGAGCGCCGCGCCTGCGGTGGAAAACGAATGCGGGGCTGCCCCCAGTTCACCGTCGCTTTTCACACGGGTCGGCAGGATGCTGGTGCCTGCATGACCACCACCACCGTCGAGCTTCACCCCTAGCATGGCGTGCGCGTCCAGACCGAAACCGACAGTGCCTGGTGTGTAACCGGATTCGAAGCGCGCCACTGCCCCTTGACCCCATTCCCGCGTATCGCGTGCACCGTGATTGTGGGTATCGCGGTTGAAATAAGCATTGCGCAAGTGCAGGTTCAACGACGATCCCTCGACAAAACCCTCGGCGTTGTCATCGGTGGCCTGAGCCGTGACGGGAATACTTGCACTGAGCGCAATGAAAAGCGGGGTGAAGCGAAACGCGAAAGACACCGGTATAGACTCCTTGATCGGTAGGCGGGGCAGTGCTTGTTATAAGGGATGGCCATGCTTGGCGCATGACACAACTGCCAGGAAAAAACACAGCGCATACGAAAAAAAGCCGCTGATAGGGCAGCGGCTTTTAGAGGCTAACATATTGAAACAGATGAATCCCATGGCGCCTGTTGAACGCGCCGAGGCGTAGGCTCAGCTGTCGGCGTCGGTATCGACAACCGCTTTGGACGCTGTCTGCGGCGAGCCTTTGACGGTGTCGGCATGCTGTGTGGCCACTGTTTCACGGGCCTCCTGATGGGCCGCTGCGAACTCGGCGTTGCGGGCCACGAATGCAGGCGACTCTTCGGCCATGGCCAGGGGGGACAACAACAGGGACGACAGGACGAACACGCTGGCAATACCCATACTGTTGGACATTTCTAACTACCTTCTTGCGGTGCAAGTACTAATGAGGACAGGGGTAAAGTTAGTCGTGTGGAGGCAGTTTAAACAGAGCGAAGTTGGATAAGCACTGTTGCGTAAAAGGTAAGTATCGGGGCTGGAATGGCGGGGATTTTCTTTGAAATGCCCGGTTTAGAGCCTTGTAGGGAACTAATGAGAGCCGAGGTTCAGAGTGGGCGTTAGGGGGCTCACATTCAAACGGTTACTGGACGTGGTCGGAGCGCACGCTTGCCTCGGCCAGAACGGCCACGAAGATGGCGGCTTCAGGTGCTCAGCTTCGCAGCTCACATTGCCGGGGCCGCAAAGCGGCCCCGCCCCTAGAACCCGATAAACGCGTAATAAACCGGTGGCTGGTCAGTCACCTGTACCCCATGCGCCTGTAACTGTGCCTGCAATGCCGCATCCTCGACATGCAGAGCCCAAGATCCCCAGATGTCCTGGGGCTGCTCTGCAAGCGCTGTGGCAAACGCATGCATGTCAGGCAAGTAGGCAGTAAAGCCGTTGCCTTTAAGCGCGCTAGTCGTCATGCCCAGTGCATGGCAGACCGCCACCTTGGCCGCGATGTCCTCCCTGTCTGCCTGCCGAGAGGCCTGCACCAACGCCTGCAACTGGGCATCGACCAACTGCGTGCCGTGGATCAGCTCAGGCCCCTGTTGCCAGGCCTCAGGCGGGCAATCCTTGCCCTCGGGCCGCAAGGGGATGTGCGGGTTGATTTCAACCGGATAGATCCTGCACACCAGCGGGCGCTGGTCGTAAATGGCGCACAGGTCGTTGTCGGCCAGATAGCGGCAGCGGCCAGGGTTGAAGGCCGCGAAGGTTACCGACACCCGGATCTGGCCGTCGGCACTGGGTACGGCGTGAGAGCGCAACAGCACATGTTCGCGTTGCTCAGGAGGCATGCCAGGGCCGTCGACGACGAATGCCTCTATCAGCACGATTACCTGCCCACCGTCGCGGGCCCAGCGCTGCGACTCGACCAGGGTCAGGGGCACATGGTGGCCGCTGCAGCACTTGCCACAGCCGGTGCAGGCGAAACGCAGGCTATCGCTCACTTGGTTTGCGGGCTCCATTCACTTACATACGCCCGCTGCTGCTTGCGGTCATACAGGCACAACTCGGTACCGGTACGCTGCTTCATGTGCTTTTGCGGGTACACGCCTTCGATCAGCAGTGCGCTCATGCCGGACTGGTCGTCGAACTCGGCGGGCTTGCCGCGAGCATGGGCGTTCTTGAACTGGCTGGCAGCCAGGCAGGCCTTGAGCATCTGCTGACGGTGCTCGTTCCAGGCCTGGCTGCTGGAGGCCTGGACGAGGCCGCTGGACAGGGCGCAACTGATCAGGATGAGGCTGATACGTTTCATGCGTGGCTTCCTGCTGGTTGCGAGAGGGTCTGGAAGTATGCCCCAGTCAGTCCGAGGGGCAAACCCGCAGCCGTGCTGGCAGGTCAGCGCTCAGCGAAGACCACGGCCCGCGCCGCCACCACCAGGCAGTCGGTCAACTCGGGGGACGAGAACTTGGTCAAGATGGCGTTGGCCCCGGCCTGGGTCGCCTTTTCGCTGCTCATGGCGCTGTCCAGCGAGGTGTGCAGCAGCACGTACACGTGCTGAAAATCCGGGCTCTCGCGCAGGCTGCGGGTGAAGGCATAGCCGTCCATCTCGCTCATCTCGATGTCCGAGACGATGACATTGATCTCCTGCGCCGTGCCTTGCAGCTCCAGCAGAATGCCGATGGCGTCCTTGGCACTGCGGGCGGTACGGCACTCGATCCCCAGGTTGCGCAGGGTATGCACCGACTGTTGCAGGGCGACGTTGCTGTCGTCGACCACCAGGATGTTGGCGGCGGCCAGCAGGCTGGCGTCCTCGACGCTCAGGCCACTGGCGGGCGATTCGACGGGTGCCGGGGCGATGCCGTGAATGACCTTCTCGATGTCGAGCACCTGCACCAAGGTGTTGTCCACACGGGTGACGCCGGTGATGAACGACTGTTTGCCCGCACCGTAAGGCGGCGGTTTGATGTCGGTGCTCAGGCAGTGCACGATGCGGCTGACCGCCTGCACATGCAGGCCCTGGCGCGAGCGGCTGATCTCGGTGACGATCAAGCACCCTGCGTTGGGGTCGGCCAGCGGTCGCTCGCCAATGGCGCGGGACAAGTCGATCACCGACAGCGGATGCCCGCGCAGGGTCGCCACGCCTTTGACATGCGGGTGGGACTCGGGAAGCTTGGTCAGCGCCGGGCACGGAATGATTTCGCTGACCTTGAGCAGGTTGATTGCCATCAGCTTGCCGCTGCGCAGGGTGAACAACAGCAGGGACAACGCGTCCGCGCGGGCATTTTGCTTGGCCATGGTGACCTTCGGTGGGGAACAGGGGATAACAGGTTATCGGCCTGTTCCGTCAAGGCTTTAGGGGCGCCTGCGCTAACGTTCGCGCAAGGCTTCCTTGGCCCGGTTCAGGGGTTTGATGAGGTAGTCGAGTATGGTCTTCTCCCCGGTGCGAATATCCACCGTGGCGATCATCCCCGGCACGATCGCAAACTGCTTGCCGGCCTTGTTCTGCAGGCTGTCCTGTTCGGTACGAATGAACACCCGGTAATAATAGATTTCAGGTTTGACCTCGTCCTGCAGGGTATCCGGCGAAATCCCCACCACCTTGCCGTCCAAGCCGCCGTACACCGAATAGTCGTAGGCGCTGATCTTCACTTTCGCGGCCTGGTCGGGGTGAATGAAGGCAATGTCCCGTGGCGCGATGCGGGTTTCGATCAGCAGGCGTTCATCCATCGGCACGATCTTCATCACCTGGCCGCCGGGCTGCACCACACCGCCCAGGGTATTGACCTCGATGTCCTTGACGATGCCCCGCACAGGCGAGCGCAGGGTCAGGCGCGTCAATGAGTCGCTACGGCCACGAATCACCTCCGACAGGCTGTCGGCCTCGGCACTGGCCTTGGCCAGCTCTTCCCTGGCTCGCACCAGGTACTCCGAGCGCGCCTCGGTGGCCTTGAGCTCCAGTTCCGAGCGTTGACGGTTCAGGCGGATGACCTCGACGCGGCTGGAGGCGCCCATCTTCGCCAGGTTTTCGGTGATCTTGAGCTCGCTGCGCACCAGCCGCAGCGAGTCCTCGATACCGGCCAATGTCTGCTCAAGGCCACGGCGGCGGGTGGTGTACAGCGCCGTCTCCGCCTCGATCAGCTCGGGCGACTCGCGCAGGCTGGCCGGGAATTTCAGCGGCTTGCCCGTGACCTCTGCCTGCAGCCGCGCCTGGCTGGCCTTGGCCGCGCGGTACTTGGCTTCGCTTTCGCCCACGCTCGATGATGTCTTGGTCGGGTCAAGCTGGGCCAGGACCTGGCCGCGCTCGACAAGATCACCTTCGGCCACGCTCATCTGCGCGACGATGCCTCCTTCGAACGACTGGATGATCTGTTCGCGAGAGCTGGGGATGACCTTGCCCGTGCCGGTGGACACCTCGGTCACCTCGAACCAGGCAGCCCAAGCCAGGAATGCCGCCAGCATCACCGCGCACAGGGTGATCAGGCGCCCGGCCCGAAACACCGCCTGGTCATCCTGACCATCGAGATAAGAGGCGGGAAGTTCATGGTTGCTCATGCCTGCGCTCCTTGCAGTTTGGCCAACGCGACGTCGCGCGCGTCGTCGATCACGATACGGCCGCCGTCGAGCACCAGGATGCGGTCCACCCGCTGCAGCACGCTCAACCGGTGGGTGGCGATCACCAGGGTGCGGCCCTGGCAGAAGCGGTCCAGGTTATCCAGCAACCGGCGCTCGGTAATGTCATCGAGCGAAGCAGTAGGTTCGTCCAGCAGCAGCACCTGCGGCTGGCGCACCAGCAACCGCGACAGCACCAGGGCCTGGCGCTGCCCACCGGACAAGCCCAGGCCGCCTTCGAGGATCAGGTGATCCATGCCTTTGGGCAGGCGACGCACGAAATCCAGCGCACCGGTGGCCGACAGCGCCGCCACCAGCTCCTGATCGCTGGCCTGGCCGGCGCCCAGGGTCAGGTTCTCGCGCAAGGTGCCGTGGAACAGCCTGGCGTATTGGGCCAGCAAACCCACGTCACGGCGCACGTCGGCCGGGTCCAGGTGCGCCATGGCGATACCGTCCAGGCTCACCTCGCCCTGCATCAGGTCCATGCTGCCGGCCAGCGCCTGCAGCAACGTCGACTTGCCAGCGCCGTTGCGACCGAGCACGGCAATGCGCTCACCCGGACGAATGTCCAGCTGCGCGATGTTGAGCACAGGCGGCGCTTCTTCGCTGTAGCGGAAGGTGGCCTGGCGTAAGCGGTATTCACCGCGCAGGGCAGGCATGTGCACCCGTGCCTCGCCTTCAGGATGGTCTACTGGCGATTGCATCAGCTTGTCCAGCCCTTGCAGGGCCACCTTGGCCTGCTGCCATCGAGTCAGGACATGGGTCAGTTGGGCCAACGGCGCCATCATGCGCGAGGCCAGCATGGAGGCGGCCACCAGGCTGCCGGTGGTCAGGTCACCGGCGATCACCATGGGCGCACCGATCACGATGACCACGGCGAACACGGCCCCTTGCACATTCTGCGTCCAGGCCACCAGCCCGTTGGTGAGGGTGCGCAGGCGCAGGTTGGTGTGGGCGCAGGCGGCGTTGTACTGGTTCCATTGCCGCTCGAAACGCGCTTCGGCTTGCAGGGCCTTGATCTCGTCCAGGCCTTGGATGCTCTCGACCAGCATGGCGTTGCGCAACGAGGACTCGCGCATCGAGGCATTGGCTAACCGTGCCAGGCGCCGCTGCGCGAGCAAGCCCGGCACCACCATCGCCACCAGGGCTACGATCGGCACGAACACCAGCACGCCGCCGATCAGCCAGAACACGAACAGGAACAGCAGGAAGAAGGGCAGGTCGGCCAGTGCCGTCGCAGTGCTGGAGGTGATCAGGTCGCGGATGGACTCCAGCTCGCGCAACTGCGAAATGAACGAGCCGGTGGACTTGGGCCGCACCGAGTTGCGCAGGCGCAGGGCGTGGCCGTAGACCAGGTCGCTGACGCGCAGGTCGGCTCGCTTGCCCAACAGGTCGGTAACCTTGAGCCGCAGCAGGCGCATGCTGAAGTCGAACACCAGCGCCAGCACCACGCCGCCAAACAGCACATACAAGGTCGGCAATGATTCGGCCGGAATCACGCGGTCGTAGACCTGCATCGAGAACAGCACCCCGGCCAGCGCCAGAACGTTGGCGACCAGCGAGGCGATCATCACTTGCCCATAAGGGCGCAGGTCGCGCAGCACGATGCGAGCGAACCAGTGACGGTCGTACGGGGCGGTGTAGTCATCGGTGCGCACATCGCGCAGTGGCCGTGCAGGGCGCAGCAGTGCAACGCGGGTGATCCTGCCTTGCAGCGCATCGCGGGGCAGGCGCGAGGTCAGCCCTTGATCGCCTGCGAAGACCACCGCCAGGTCATCCTCCTGGGTCACCGACTCGACCACGGCCAATTGGCCGTCATCAAGCTCCAGCACCAGCGGCGTGCGCCATTGCCGCAAGCCTTTTGCGTCGAAACGCACAAAGCGCAAGGCCAGGCCGGCCTGGCGTGCCATGTGGCGCAGGATTTCGTCCAGGGGCCGGGCATCCTCATCGGCGGCCAGGCGGATGCGCTGGGGGGACACGTCCAGACGATAATGGTGCGCGACCTGCAGCATCACCTCCAGCCAAGGGCCGAGGTCAGCCCGCGCGCTGGTGGCAGGTGCCGGGATGTGGGCCTGTTCGGGCAGTGTCACATTGACCGGATCGCTCATGGCTGAATCTCCACACCTTGCAGGTTACGCCCCTCGAGGCCGAAGGCCGCCCGCAGGGCGCCCGTGTTGTAGAGGCAGTCCACGTCCAGGCGCAGCAGGTCGGAACGGGTGCCGGCCAGTTCGAAGCGCGACTGGTAAATTTCCTGCTCGGCATTGAGTAAGTCGAGCAGGGGGCGCGTGCCCAGGTCCAGGTACTGGCGGCCGTAAAGCATCCGCGCTTCCTGAATGCTGTCCTGGCGGGCCTCGAGCGAGCTCAGGCGGCGGCCCAGCCCCGCTGTTTGCGCGGTGGCTTCGGCCAGGCCGCGGCGGGCCTGCAAGCGCGCGGCATCCTCGGCCGAATCGGCGGCCGTCAGGGCATAGCCCGCCGCGCGACTGCGGGCACTGATGGAGCCGCCCTGGTAGATCGGCACCTCCACGTTGAGGTAGATACCGGCCTGGGTACGGTCCAGGCGTGAGTTGTCACGGTTGTAGTCATTGTCCAGGTAGTGGTTGACCTGGGGCTGCAACGACACGGTAGGGTAGGCCTCGGCCTTGGCCTGGGCCAGTTCGGCCTGGCCCTGGGCACGTTGGGCAAGCGCCATCAGTACCGCTGGCAGGCGCTCGTCGCCCTGGCTCGGCCGCTTGCAGGCCTGGGCCAGTTCCCGAGGCGTTCGTTCGTCCAGGGAGACCGGCGTGGCGCGTCCGAGCAAGGCCGCCAGGGTCGAGCGCCAGCGCTCGTATTGGGCACTGTATTCTTCCAGCACGGCGCGGGCGCTTTGTACCCGCGACTCGGCCTGGACCACGTCGGAGCGGGTGCTGGCGCCCATGTCACTGCGCTGGCGGGCCATGCTGGCAATGTCGCCTACCCCACGGATCTGGTCACGGGCAATGCCGATCAGCTGCTCATAGCGGCGCGTTTCGATCCAGGCGTAGGCCGTGTCGCGGGCCAGGTCATCGACCACCAGCAGGATATTGGCCTGGGCCCGGGCGGCTGCGGCCTGGGCAGCGCTGACCGCATGATCGACCTTGCCGAAGTCGTACAGCATCTGCTTGAGCGACAGGTTGATGGCCTGGCTGCTGCGGTCACCGCCGTAGCCGGTGTCATAACCGGTACGCAGGCCGCCGGAAATCTGCGGGTAATAACCTGCGCGGGCGACATTGATACCTTCGCCTTGCTTGTACAGGTTGCCGATGGCCTCGGCGATGCTCGGGTGCCATTGCGCGGCTTGCAACACGGCCTCGGACAGCCCCAAGGGCTGCGCGTCGGCGACCGGGGCCATGCCCACGGCGGGCCTTGCCGGTACCGCGTCAGGCGCGTCCCTGAGCAGGGACGGCCCGATCTGGCGTAATGCAGGGTCTATGTCATCGGCGGCCTGGGCCACCGGTTGAAAATTCAAGGCCAGGAGCCCGAAGGCTCCCAGCAACCACGGTGAAAGCGTACTGCTTGGCTTCACAGAGTGTCCTTACTGCTGGTCATCGTCCTTGCCGCCGGGGGTGTACCCGTCGGGTTTGCAGCGGCCTCAGACCACATGGATACCGCTTTGCACCCACAAGTGGTGACTCGGATCCTCCTGGGCCGTGTATTGGTTATAGTCGATACCGTCGGCAGTTTGGTTCCCCACCTTGCTCCAGGTGTCGGTCATGTGAACCGAGTCACTTTCGTCCCCCTTGATGATCAGCGTGTCGTTGGCGCTGTCGGTGACCGCCACCACATCGGCCAGGGTCAATGTCAGGGTTACTGCGCTGGTGTCGTTGAGGTCGATGGTTTCGATCTCGTGCACCCGCCCGACCAGGTTGCCCAGGTCGATGCTGGCATCGCCGCCATTCCAGAGCAGGGTGTCGCTCCCGTTTGCTCCGTTGATGCTGGCAAAGGCCTGGTCGCTGATGACCAGCGTATCGTTGCCCGCGCCCCCGTCGAGCGCGACCGCGCTACCGGTGCTGGCCACCAGCGTGTCATCGCCATCGGTGCCGGCGATCACCTCGCTGGCAGCGACTGCGGCGACACTGGCCAGCGCCGCGCCCTCTTCACCGGTGTCCGCCATGATCGCAGCGGTGGCGGCAAAGCCGGTGACTGGGTCAAGGTTGATGGTGAGCGTGGCGGTGTCGGTGGTGCCGTTGGGGTGGGTCAGCTCGTAGGTGAACACTTCCCGTTGCCCGATCACCGACGAACTGAGACCGGCGTCGAGGGTATAGGCGTAGCTGCCGTCGGCCTGTACCACCAAGGTACCGTAGTTGCCCTGGACGATGGCCCCGTTGTAGCCCGGGATGGTGAAGGTGTTCGCCGCCGTCAGCACGCTCAGCACTGTCAGGGGCGAGCCCAGGTTGTCGGCGCCCGCGCCGTCGGTCAGCAGGTTGCCGGTAACCGGCGTATAGCTCCCCACCACGAACTCGTTGAGGTGAGTTGCCGTGGCATTGACCGTGGTGGTCAGCGAGCTGAGCAGCCCAATGCCGCCTGCGGTGACCCGCATGTGGTAGGTGCCGGCGCCCTGGTTCTGGAAGGTGTAGCCCGCACCGCCGCCCAGCAGGGTCACCAATGAGCCACCACCTACGGTCTGCACCGTCACGTACTGCCCGGTGGCCGGGTTGAGCTTGAGCAGCTCGAGCGTGGTGCCGTTGAGCAGGGTCAGCAGGTTGGTGGAGTTGAGCACGACCTGTACATCAGCAGTGGTGTTGGCTGCCACGGTGGTGGTGTAGGTGGCCGAGCGGGTACCGAGCACCGGCAAGGACAGCGGTGAGAACGTGGTGGTGCTGCTGGTTTGCAGGTTCACCAGGCTGATGTTGGTGTTGTCGACGTCGTTCACCGCATCCACCACGGTGGCTGGCGCTGCGTAGTTGGTGTTGCTCCACACCTCGGTGGCTTGAGGGCTGTCGATGCGCACGTACAGGTTGGCGGTGTCGGACTTGCCGTTCGGATGCACCAGTTGATAGCTGAATACATCCACCTTGCCGACGCTGCTCGGGCTGCCGTTGGGGGTGTAGGTGTAGCTGCCATCGCCCCTGATCACCAGCGTCCCGTACTGGCCCTGCACCGTGGTGGCGCTGCCAGCGGTCACGTAGCTCCCGCCTTTGAGCACCTGCAGGACCGCGTCGCTGTCCGGCCCCCGCGCATCGGTAGTGCCATCGATACCCACGTCGGTGACCACGTTGCCGGACGTTGCAGCGCCTGTACCGGTGAACTGGGTCAGGCTGGTGGTATCGACCTGCAACGTGGTGTTGACCGTGGTCAGCAGGCCGATGCCGCCGCTGCCCACGGTCAGCCGGTAGTCACCGGCACGCAGCTCGCCGATGTCCACGCGCAGGCCTTGGCCCAGCGGCAGCAATACCAGGTCGAGCAGGCCCTGGCTGTTGCCGGTGGCCAGCGTCACCCAGGCGCCACTGGCATTTTTTACCTGCAAGGTGAAGGTGGCGTTGTCCAACAGGGCCAAGGCGCTGCCTGTGTTGAGCGTCAGCGTCGGGTCCGCCGTTGTCCCTGCGCCCACTGTCCAGGTAAAGGTCTTGCTGAAGCCTGCCAGCAGGGTGCTGAACGAGTCCTGGTAGGTGCGGCTGCTGACGACGGGCGCAAGGTTGACCACGGCAGTGGCCAGGTTGTCGCTGGCGATGACCGGTGCATTGGCGTCCACATCGGGCGCGGTAACGGTGACGTTGCCCGACACGTTGCCGCGTGGGTCGCTCAAGGTCACCGACAGCAGCTGGCCATTGTCCTGCGGTGGGTTCAAGGTCACGGTGAAGCTGCCGTTAGGCTGCACGGTACCGGTTTGCAGCACCGTGCCGGTCGCGCTGCGCACGGTGACGGTGGCGCCGGGCTCGCCGGTACCGGTCAGGCTGGTACCGTCGGCATTGACCTGCAGGTTGCCGGCGACCGCTGGCGGGGTGAAGTCCGGCGCCGTCAACGCGGTGGGCGTCGAAACGTTGCCTGCAGCGTCCGTGAGCGTAACCGACAGCGCCTGGTTGTCGATCTGCGCAGCCGCCAGGCTGACTACGAACAACCCGTTGCTGCCGACCGTGGCAGTGCCCAGCACGGTGCCGGCGCTGTTACGCACCTGCACCGTGCTGCCGACCTGGCCCGAGCCGCTGACGGCGGTGCCGGTGGGGTTGATGGTGGCAATCGGCGCGGCAGGCGGCGTGGTGTCGGGTGCGAGCACGCTGGCGCTGCCGGACAGGTTACCGGCGGCATCGGTCTGGCGTACCACCAGCAGTTGCCCATCGTTCTGTGGTGAGCTCAGGGCGATGGTAAAGGTGCCGTTGGCCTGCACCACACCGGTACCGACCTGGCCTCCTGGGCCTTGCACGGTAACGGTAGCGCCTGCTTCACCGTTGCCGGTCAGTACGGTGCCCGCACCGTTGACCACCACGTTGGTCGGCGCAGCAGGTGGTTGGACGTCAGGCGCGGTGAAGGCGGTGTTGCCAGAGGCGTTGCCCGCCGCGTCGGTCTGGCTGACGGTCAGCACCTGGCCGTTCAACTGCGGTGCGTTCAGGTTGATGCTGAACTCGCCGGCGGCGTTGACCTGCCCGGTGCCCAGCACCGCATTGCCGGCGCTGCGCACGGTCACTGTCGCGCCCGCTTCGCCGGTGCCGGTCAGTACCAGGCCATTGCTCGACAGCGCGGCGATGACCGGGTTTGCAGGCGGGGTGATGTCTGCCGCCACCACGAAGGTTGGCTGCGACTCGCCGCCAACCAAGGCAACGGCCGTGACGGTCAGTTGCTGCCCGTTGAGTTGTGCGGCCGTCAGTTGCAGGCTGAACGTGCCGTTCAAGGTGGCGCCGCCGACACCGATCTGGTTGCCCGCCGCATCGTATACCCGAATGCCCGTTCCCGAAGGCGCATTGCCCGACAAGGTCAGGCCATCGCTGGCCAGCACGACGTTGGTAGGGGGTACCGGAGGAGGTGCCAACGGCGTGACGAAGGTGATGCTGGCAGACGTATTGGCCGCCGCATCGGTCTGGTAGACCACCAGCGACGCCACTGAGCCGGCAGGCGGACTGGTGACGATCTGGAAGGTCCCGGCGTCGCTGACTTCACCGGTACCGATCACCGTCCCGTTTTTGCTGATGGTGACGGTTGCGCCTGGCTCGCCACGGCCTGTGATCACGGTGAAGGTGTTGTCCACCGCCAGGTCTGTAACGGCACCGGGCGGCGAGGTATCCCGGGCCAGCAAGGTGGCCGGGATCGACGCGTTGCCTGCTGCGTCGATGGAGACCACGGTCAGAAGCTGGCCGTTGTTCTGGGCTGGGTTCAGGGCGACGGTGAAGGCACCGCCCGCCGCTACCTGGGCGGTGCCGACTTCGACACCGTCCGGCCCGCGCACGCTGATGGTGGTGCCGGCTTCGGCCGTACCGGTGAGGGTCTGGCCGGTGGCATTGAGCACAAGGTCACCCGGCTGCACCGGTGGGGTGAGGTCAGGTGCTTGCAGTTCCACGCCGGGCGATGGGTTGCCGGTGGCATCCTGGGCGATGAGTGTCAGCACTTCACCGTTGATCTGTGCCGGCGTCAGTGCCACCACGAAGCGGCCGTCAGCGGCGACGACCACTTGGCCGACCAGGTCGCCCTGGCTGTTGAGCACCGTCACGCGCGCCCCGACTTCGGCTGTGCCGACCACCTGGGTGCCGCTGCTGTTGATGGTCGCCACCACCGCTTCAGGGGGCGTGATGTCCAGGGCAGTCAGGGTGCTGACCGGCGAGACGTTCTGGGCAGCATCGGTCAGGGTCACCTGCAACCGCTCGCCATTGAGCTGCGGGGTTTGCAGGGCGATGGTGAAGGTGCCTGCGGCGCTCACCACTCCCGTGCCGATCTGCGTCGTGCCCACGAACACCCGCACGGTGGCGCCCACTTCGCCGACGCCACCTAGGGTGTCGCCTGCCGCATTGAGGCGTAACTCGGTCGCCGCTGCTGGCGGCGTCAGGTCGGGCGCCTGCACCGTGACCGCCTCGCTGACGTTGCCAGGTGGGTCGGCCTGCAGCACGGATAGCACTTGGTTATCGATCTGAGCCGGCGACAGGTCCACACGGAAGCTGCCGTCTGCCAAGACTGTGCCCGTGCCCAGCGCCACGCCCGCTGCATCCCTGACGGTTACCGTGGATCCCGGCTCACCCAAGCCGGTGACCACGCTGCCATCGGCGTTGATTGCCACCTGAGTCAATGGCTCTGGTGGGGTGAAGTCAGGCGTTTGCAAGGTGGCGATCGGCGAGACATTACCGGCCGCATCGGCCTGGGTGAAGCTCAGCACCTCGGCGTTGGTGAGCGGCGGGTCGAGGGTCAGCGTGAAGTTGCCGCTGGCATCGACGATGGCGCTGCCGATGTCCTCACCCGCTGCGTTGGTGACGGTCACTTCTGCGCCGGCTTCGCCGCGCCCCGTAATGGTGACGCCGTCGCTGGAGACCGCCAGCTCCGCCGGTGCGGTGGGCGGCGTGGTGTCAGGCGCGGTGATGACGCTGGCGCCCGATTGGTTGCCGGCGGCGTCGGTCAGCAGCACCTGAACCTGTTGCCCATTGGCCTGAGGCGCCGTGAGGTTGACCTGGAAGGTGCCATCGACGCGCACGGTGTCGGTACCCAGCACACTGCCGTCGGCAGCGATCACCCGCACGGTGACGCCTGGCTCGCCTGTACCGTTGAGCAGGCTGCCACCGCCAGCGAACGCCAGGTTCTGTGCAGGTGTTGGCGCGGTGCGGTCTGGCGCGGTAAGGCTGACGCTGTTCGATTCGTTACCGGCCACATCGGCCTGGCTGGCATTGAGCAGCTCGCCGTCCAGTTGTGCCGTCGCCAGCGTGGCGCTGAAGTTGCCAGCGGCATCGACCACGGCGGTGCCGAGTTCGATACCACCCTCGCCGGTGATGGTCACGGTAGCGCCCGGTTCGCCGCGGCCGGTCACGACCAGGCCATCGCCAGACAGCACCAGGCCGGTCAGCGGCAGCGGCGCCGTGGTGTCCGGCGCCTGCAGCGTGGCAGGTAGCGAAACCGCGCCGTCGGTGCCAGTGGCGGCGATCAGCAGCACTTCGCCGTTGGCCTGCGCGCTGCCAAGGTTGACCGTGAAGCTGCCGTCATTGGCCACTGGGCTGCTGCCCAGGAGTTGCCCATTGGTGCCGTACACGTTGACGGTGGTGCCGCTGGCTGCCGTTCCCGATACCGATAGCCCGTCGGCTGCCAGGACCAGGTCTGCCGGGGTTGCCGGTGCCAAGGGCCCAGGGGCGTTGATCGATTGGGCAGGCGATACGTTCTGCGCTGCATCGGCTTGCACCACGCTGAGGGTTTCACCCACCAGTGCCGCAGGGCTCAGGCTGACATTGAAACGACCGTCGGCTGCGACCACGGCTGTGCCCAGCAGGCTGCCATCGGCTGCGCTGACGCGCACGGTGGCGCCGGCCTCACCGGTGCCCACCAGGCTCGCGCCGTCGGCGGACACGGCCAGGTTGCTGACGGCGGGCGGCGGCGTGGTGTCTGCTGCGGTATAGGGCGCAGCGGTCGAGACATTGCCGGCAGCGTCGGTGGCGGTCACCTGCAAGGCCTGACCGTTGGTCTGGGGAGCATTGAGGGTGATCTGGAAGGTGCCGTTGGCAGCGGCGACTGCCGTGCCCAGCACGTTGCCGGCGCTGTCGCGCACGGTCACCGTGCTGCCTGCTTCGGCGCTGCCGGTCATTTGCAGGCCTGAAGGGGCGAGCAGCAGGTCGATCGGCGCGTCGGGTGCCGTAAAGTCCGGCGCAGTCACGGCAACCGCCACCGATGTGTTGTTGCCCGCATCGGTCTGGGTGACGCTCAGGCGCTGCGCGTTGAGCTGCGCGCTGTCCAGGGTCAGGGTGAAGCTGCCATTGGCCGCGACCAGTCCTGTACCGAGGATGGTGCCGTCGACCCCGCGTACGCTGACGGTGGCGCCTGCTTCGCCCAGGCCGGTCAGGGTCAGGCCGTTGTTGTTCAGCACCACGTTGGTCAGGGCGGCCGGGGGTGTGAGGTCTGGCGTGGTGAGGTTGACGGCAACCGAGGTGTTGCCGGCGGCATCGACCTGGGTGACGCCGATGGCTTGGCCATTGGCCTGGGGCGTATCGAACACCACGGTAAAGCGGCCGTCCACACCCACAGTCGCCGTTCCCAGCACGGCGCCGGAGGCGTTGCGCACCTGCACGGTAGCGCCGGGTTCACCGCTGCCGGACAGCTGCCGGCCATCGCCGCTCAACTGCGCGTCGCTCACGGCTGCCGGCGGTGTGCGATCTGGCGTGGCCAGGCTGGCCGGTGCCGACACGTTGCCGGCTGCATCGCTGAGGGTGACCTGCAGCGCGCTACCGGTTGTCTGGGCGCTGGGCAGGGTGATCTGGAACTGGCCACTCTGGTTGACGGTACCGGTGGCCAGTACCGCGCCGCTGGCATCGCGAATCGTCACCAGCGCCCCGGCCTCACCCTGGCCGCTGACGACCGTGGCCGCGTTGTTCAGGCTCAGGTTGTCGGCAGCCAGAGGTGCCTGCAGATCGGGGGCTTGCAAGGTCGCGGCCAATGACACGTTACCGGCCGCGTCCGCCTGGGTCACGATCAGGTTCTGGGCATTGGCCACTGGCGGAACGAAGTTGATCGTGAACAGGCCATTGCTGCCCACGGTCGCGCTGCCCAGGAAGTTGCCCAGGCTATCGCTGACGCGCACGGTGGCGCCCACTTCGCCCTGGCCGGTCAAGGTGCTGCCGATCCGGTCGATGGCCACGTTTGTCGGTGCATCCGGTGGCGTGGTGTCTTCGGCGACCACGGTGGCTGGCACCGAGGGCTGACCGCCTGCCGTCGCTCGCGCGGTGACCTGCAATTTCTGCGCATTGAGCTGGGCATTGAGGAAGAACACGCGGAAGATGCCATCGGTGCCAACCGTCGCCGTGCCCAACGTGGTACCGGCGGATGTCACGGTAATCAAGGTACCGACGGTGCCCTGGCCGGTCAGCAGGAAGCCGTCGTCGCTGATCGCCAGGTTGCTTGGGGCCGCGACTTCGTTGCCGGTCGGGCCTTGCAGCTGTACTTCGGTGGAGGCGTTGCCGGCCGGGTCGATCACGACCACGTCGACCGTTTCGCCCGTGCTCAGGGGCGGGTCGACCGGGATCACGAAGGTGCCGTCCGGGCCTGCCGTTTCACTGCCGCGCTCGGAGCCATCAGGATTGCGGATGACCACCGTGCTGCCAGGTTCGGCCGTGCCGCCGACCGTGGTGCCATCGGGGCTCACGCTGACATCGGTAGCTGGCAGCGGATCGGTGTTGTCCGGTGCTGTCACGCTGATTGGCGCCGACGCATTGCCAGTCGGGTCGGTGACCACGACGGTGACCGTCTCTCCATTGTTCTGCGGGGTGGGCAGCGTCACGCTGAAGCCGCCGTCGGCGTCTACTGGGACAGTGACTTGGCCCCCGGCACTGTCGCGTACCGTGACGGTCTGGGCGCCAGGTGCGTTGCCGGTGAAGGTGGTGCCGTATTCGCTGACCACAACGCCAGTGGGTTGCGCAGGTGGGGTGATGTCCGGCGCGGTGACCTGACCGGGCAACGAAACGTTGCCGGCACCGTCGATCAGCACGACGTCCAGCACTTGCCCATCGAGCTGCGCAGGTGACACGGGGACGATGAAATTGCCGCCCTCAGGCACCACGACGCTGCCCAGCACGGTGCCGTCAGCGGCACGTACTTCTGCCGTGGCGCCAGGTTCGCCAACGCCCTGGATGGCAGTGCCGCCCGGGGTGATGACCAGACCCGTGGCGGTTGACGGTGGAGTGCTGTCGTCAGCCGTGAGCGTGGTTGGAGGTGACAGGTTGCCCTGTGCGTCGATGAGGATTACCGACAGCACTTCACCATTGGTTTGTGCAGGGGTGAGAGGGACTTCGAAGTTGCCATCGACCCCTACTTCGACGCTGCCCAGCACATTGCCGGCGACATCGCGGACCTCGACAGTGGTCCCGGCCTCACCTCGGCCGCTCAGTACATTCCCTGCGCCATTGAGCGTGAGGCCAACAGCCGCCACAGGCGGTTCGAGGTCAGGCGCCGTCAAGGTGCCAGGAACGGAGGCGTTGCCGGCAGGGTCGGTTTGGGTGATTGATAGCGCCTGGCCACCGAGTTGCGCCGGTACCAGGGTAACGCTGAAGTTGCCGTCGGCTTGGACCTCGGCAGTGCCCAGCACGATGCCGGCGACGCCGGTCACCGTGACTTGTGCGCCGGGCTCGCCCGTGCCCGTGACGACGGTGCCATCAGCGGACACCAGCAGGGTGCCGGGGATGGCCGGCGGTTCATTGTCTGGTGCAGTCAGGTCGACGGCCTGGGACAGGTTGCCGGCGGCATCGCGCTGTTCGACGCTCAGCACCTGGCCATTGGTCTGCGCGGGGTCGAGCGTGACCGAGAATGCGCCGTTGTCGCCTACTTGGGCAAAGCCCAACACGGCGCCGTTCGGGCCGCGCACGGTCACCGTGGCGCCGGCTTCGCCAGTGCCGCTCACCACGCTGCCTGCGCCGTTGATGACGGCGTCGGCGACCAGTTGGGGTGGCGTGGTATCCGGCGCAGTGAAGGGTACCGGGCCTGCGCTGTTGCCCAGGTTGTCGGTGGCTTCCACGCTCAAGTTTTCGCCGTTGCGCTGGGCAGCGGACAGGGTGACGTCGAAGCGTCCGTCGGCGCCCACGGTTGCGCTGCCCAGCACAGCGCCGCCTGCGTCGCGTACGGTGATGATCGAGCCGACCTGACCTACACCGGTCAGATGGATACCCGCGGTGTCGATAGCCAACGCGGAAGGCTGCAACGGGCCGTCCAGATCGGGCGCCGTGACGGTGGCGCTCGAGGTATTGCCTGCGCCATCGCGCACGGTGACTTCCAGGGTCTGACCATCGGTCTGCGGCGGCGTCAGTTGCACGCTGATGACGCCGTTGGCACCGATCTGAGCCGTGCCGAGCACGTTGCCATCGGCATCGGTGACCTGCACCGTGGCCCCTGCCTCGCCACGTCCGGTCAATACGCTGCCGTTGGTGCTCAACTGCAGATCGGTAGGTTCATTGGGGGCCGTGATGTCGGGAGCGACGATTTGCACGGGCAACGAAGGGGTGCCGTCGCCATCGATGGCGACCACATCCAGGGTTTCACCGTTGGCCTGGGCCGGTGTGAGGCCCACGGTGAAGCTGCCGTCAGGGTTGGCCTGAACGGTGCCGATGACATTGCCCTGCGTATCGCGCACTTCCACCTGGCTGTTGCCAGGGGCTGTGCCGCTGACCGAGGTGCCGTCGCCAGCCACCACGATGTCGGTCGGGCTAGCCGGTACGGGGGCTTGCGAGACGGTGACGTCTATCGCCGTGGAGGCATTGCCGGCTGCATCGGTCTGCACCAGCGTGATGGCCTGGCCGGTCACCAACGGCGCATCGAGGTTGACGACGAAGGTGCCGTTGGCCGCGACGGTGCCCGTGCCGATGACTAGGCCCTCGTCATTGCGCACCTGCACGGTGGCGCCCGGTTCGCCCCTGCCTGCAACTGCGAGGCTTCCCGCACCTGCCTGCACGTTGCTGACCGGTACCGGCGGCGTGATGTCGGGGGCGACATAGCCTAGCGGCACCGAGCTGTTGCCTGCGGCGTCGGTGACGGTCACGGACATGGCCTGACCGTTGGCCTGGGGCGGGTCGAGTGTGAGGGTAAAGGTGCCGCCGGGCTGGGCGATGGCGCTGCCGATCAGGGTGCCGGCGGCGTCGCGCACTTCAACGCGCGCGCCGGCCTCGGCCGTACCGCTCAAGGTCACGCCGTTTTCCAGCGCCAGGTTGGCCGGTTGCAACGGCGCCACCTGGTCAGGCGCGGCCAGCGAGCTTGGCACGGAGACGTTGCCCGCTGCATCGGTGAGGGTGACCTGGAGCGCCGAGCCGTCGATCACCGGCGTCTGCAACTGCACCACGAAGCTGCCGTCGGCTTGTACTGTGCCGGATGCCAGCAGTTGGCCCTGGTCGTTGCGCACTTGGACAGTGGTGCCGGCTTCGCCGCGCCCGGAAACAGTGGCGCCATTGGCGCTGATCACCAGGTCGGTGGCAGGTTGCGGCGGCGTGGTGTCGCCGCCGTTGTCGATCACAGGCGCAGTGACCGAGCCCGGCAATGAGGCATTGCCGGCGGCGTCGGTAGCATTGACCTGCAGCTGCTCGCCGGCCACTTGTGGCGGATTCAGGGTGATGCTGAAGACACCGGTCGCACCCACTACGGCCGAACCCAGCACAGTGACCCCATCAGCGGCCAGCACGCGCACGGTACTGCCAGCTTCGGCGCGCCCCGTGACGATGCTGCCGTCGCCATTGACTTGCAGCTCGCCGGGGATGGCCGGTGGCGTGATGTCCGGCGCCGTCACCTGCACAGGCAGGGAGGCATTTGCGGCGCCATCGATGGCCACCACGTCGAGCAATTCGCCGTTCGCCTGAGCCGGGTTGAGCACGACGGTGAATGTGCCACCGGCGCCTACCACCACACTGCCGACTACGTTGCCATCGGCATCGCGTACCTGCACCTGGCTGCCTGCCGGGGCCGTGCCGCTGATGCTGGTGCCGTCCTCGGCCACCACCAGATCGCTCGGGCTGGCCGGGGCCGGAACCAGAGGAACGTCGAACAGCAGCGGTTCGGACCCATTGCCGCTTGGGTCGGTCTGCACGAGGCTCAGGCGTGCGCCGGGCTGGGCAGGTGGGTTGAGTTCGAGCAGGAAGGTCCCGTTGCCACTCACGATGCCGCTGCCGATTACGCTACCGTTCGCATCGCGCACTTCTACGCGCGCGCCCGCTTCGCCTCGACCGGCCACGGTCAGGCCGGCGTTACCCACCACCACGTTGCTTACCGAAGCCGGCGGCGTGATGTCCGGCGCTTCGAACTGCAGCGGGGTCGAGGTGTTGCCAGCGGCATCTACCAGGCGTACATCGAGTGCTTCGCCGTTGGCCTGCGCGGGTGCCAGGGTGATACTGAAGTTGCCGTTTGCATCGACCAGGCCGGTGCCGATCACGGCCCCATCCGCGGTGCGTACCTGCACCGTTGCGCCAGGCTCGCCGCGACCGGTCAGCGTGACGCCGCCTTCAAGGGCAAGCGCGGTTGGTTGGGCAGGCGCCAGCAGGTCGGGGCTGACCACGGTGGCTGGGGTGGAGGCGTTGCCGGTGGCATCGGTGAGCACGACTTGCAGGGTGCTGCCGTCCTTGATCGCAGGGTCCAGCGTGACCTGGAAGGTACCGTCGGCATTGACGGTGCCGCTGGCCAACAGGTTGCCTTGTCCATCGCGTACCTGCACGGTGGCGCCAGCCTCGCCGCGCCCATTCAGTTGCGCGCCGGCAAGGTTGATGGCCAGGCCCGTGGCAGGTGCAGGCGGCGTGTTGTCCACGGCGTCGATGTCGGGCGCTGTGACATTGCCCCCAGCAGAGGTGTTGCCCGCCGCGTCGGTGGCCGTGACCTGCAAGACCTCGCCGTCGACCTGCGGCGGGTTCAGCGTGATGCTGAAGCTGCCGGTGGCGCCGACCACTGCACTGCCCAACACCGTGGTGCCATCGGCTGCCAGCACGCGCACAGTGCTGCCTGGCTCGCCACGTCCGCTGAGCACCGTGCCGTCGGCATTGACGGCCAGTTCGCTTGGCGTTGCAGGCGCAGTGATGTCCGGGGCGATGATCTGGGTGGGCAGGGAAGAAAGCCCTGCACCGTCGATCGCGACCACATCGAGCAGTTCGCCGTTGGCCTGCGCGGGTGTCAATTCGACCGAGAAGCTGCCGTCAGGGCCTGCGACTGCGCTGCCCAGCAACGCACCGTCCGCGCCGCGCACTTCTACCCGAGTACCTGCCGGGGCGGTACCGGTCAGGGCGGTACCGTCTTCTGACAGTGCCAGTTCAGCAGGGCTGGCGGGCGGATTGGTCGCTGGCACCGCGAATGTCACGGCGATCGAAGCATTGCCGCTGGGGTCCACCTGGATCAGGCTCAGTTGCTCACCGGGCTGCGCGGCAGGGTCGAGATTGACCAGGAAAGTGCCGTTGGCGGTAACCACGCCGCGACCCAGCAGGTTGCCATCGATGTCACGCACTTCAACCGTGGCACCGGCTTCGCCACGGCCACTGAGTGCGGTACCCCCTGGGCCGACCAGAAGGTTGGTCACGCCTTCGGGTGGCGTGATGTCCGGGGCGTTGAACTGCAACGGCTCAGACGTGTTACCCGCTGCATCGACCAGGCGTACGTCCAATGCCTGGCCGTTGGCCTGGGCAGGAGAGAGGGTGACTGTGAACCGGCCGTCGTCGCCAACAATTGCCGAGCCGATCAGGGTACCGGCTGCGGTACGGACCTGCACGGTCGCACCTGCTTCACCGCGGCCAGTCAGGGTCACGCCGCCAGCCAACGCCAGTTCGGTTGGCTGTACCGGGGCGATCAAGTCAGGGGAAGTAACGGTCGCGGCCTCGGACACATTGCCAGCGGCATCGGTGAGCGTGACCTGCAGGTCGCTACCGTCCTTGACGGCGGGGTCCAGGTTGACAGTAAAGGTGCCATCGGCGGCCACGGTACCGGTTGCAATCAGGTCACCGGCCGCATTGCGCACTTGGACCGTGGCTCCGGCTTCACCGCGACCACTCAACTGGGTACCCGCCACACCCACTACCAGGTTGGAAGCCGCTTCAGGCGGCGTCGTATCGCCGCCGCCGTCAATGTCCGGCGCGGTGACCGAACTGGCCTGGGATGCATTGCCCGATGGATCGGTGGCAGTGGCTTGCAGCACTTCGCCGTCCACTTGGGCAGGGTTCAAGGTAATGCTGAACACGCCGGTGGCGCCGGCGACCGCCGAGCCCAGCTCGGTGCCGTCAGCGGCCAGAATGCGCACGGTGCTGCCCGGCTCGGCGCGGCCCGTGACCACGGTGCCGTCGGCGCTCACTGCCAGCTCTGCGGGAGCGGCGGGGGCCGTAATATCGGGGGCGGTGACCTGGGCGGGCAGTGACGACACATCGTCGGCGATGGCCACCACATTCAGCAGTTCGCCATTGGCTTGAGCCGGGTTCAGGTCGATGCTGAAGCTGCCGTCGGCATTGGCGATGACGCTGCCGACCAACGCACCGCTGGCATCGCGCACTTCGACGCGCGAGCCTGCCGGGGCAGTACCGGTAAGCACGGTGCCGTCGGCGTTTACCGCCAGGTTGGCTGGGCTTTCCAGGGCTGGGGTCAGGGGCACTTCGTAGTCGACGGCGGGCGAGGCGTTGCCGCTAGGGTCTGTCTGCACCAGGCTCAGTTGCTCGCCGGGTTGCACGGCGGGGTCGAGGTTGACCAGGAAGGTGCCGTTGGCAGTGACCACCGCGCTGCCCAGCAGGGTCCCGCTCGCATCGCGCACCTCCACCGTTGCACCTGGCTCGCCTCGGCCACCGATGACGGTACCGCCAGGGCCGACCAGTACATTGGTGACCGCTTCTGGCGGAGTGATGTCAGGGGCGTCGAACTGCAAGGGCGCCGAGGTATTGCCTGCCCCATCGACCAGGCGTACGTCCAGTGCCTGGCCGTTGGCCTGGGCAGGGGAGAGAGTGATGCTGAAGGCGCCGTCTGCGCCCACGGTGCCTGTGCCGATCACGGTGCCGGCGGCATCGCGCACTTGCACGGTAGCGCCTGGCTCACCGCGCCCAGTGAAGGTGACGCCATCGGCCAGGGCCAGGTCGGTGGGTTGCGCAGGCCCCACGAGGTCTGGCGACGCCACGCTGGCGGCTGGCGAAGTGTTGCCTGCCGCGTCGGTCAGGGTGACTTGGAGGCTGCTGCCGTCCTTGACGGCGGGGTCCAGGCTGACGGTGAAGGTGCCATCGGCACCAACGGTGCCTGTGGCGAGCAGGTTGCCTGCCGCGTCGCGCACTTGCACGGTGGTGCCGGCTTCGCCGCGGCCGCTCAACTGTGTGCCGGCTAGGCCGACCACTAGGTCCACAGGTGCATCCGGCGGTGTGGTGTCACCGCTATCGACCAAGGGCGCGGTGATGTTGGCTGCCGGCGACGTATTGCCTGCTGCGTCGGTAGCGCTCACCGCCAGGGCCTGGCCAGTGGTCTGCGGGGGTTGCAGCGTGATGCTGAACAGGCCGTCGGCGCCCGCGATGGCGGTGCCCAGCAACGCACCGCCAGGGCCGCGTACCGAAACGGTAGACCCAGGTTCGGCCCGCCCGGTCAGGATGGCCCCTTGGGCATCGACGGCCAGGTTGGTCGGTGCGAGCGGCGCCGTGAGGTCTGGCGCAACGACGGCACCCGGTGCAGAGACGTTGCCAGCGGCGTCGGTCAGGGTGACTTGCAGGTTCTGGCTATCAAGCTGCGCCGGTGTGAGCACCACCTCGAAGGCTCCATTGGCCCCCACCACGCCGCTGCCGATCACATTGCCGGCAGGGTCGCGAACGTTGACCGTGGTGCCGGGTTCGCCGCGGCCCGACAGGCGCGTGCCATCAGCGGAGACAACGAGCGCCACGGGCGCATCAGGAGCGGTGGTGTCGGTGCCATCGACCACTGGAGCCACAATACCAGCTGCGGCGGACGTGTTGCCCGCTGCATCCTCGGCCGTGACCTGCAACGCCTGGCCCGCTGTCTGTGCCGGTTGCAGGGTAATGCTGAACAAGCCGTCCGCCCCAGCCGTGGCCGAGCCCAGCAGCACGCCGTCAGCCCCTCTGACCGACACCGTGGAACCGGGCTCGGCGCGGCCTGTGAGCGTTGTACCCTGAGCGTCGATGGCAAGTTCGGTCGGCGCCAGCGGAGCGGTCGCATCCGGCGCGGTCACGGTGCCCGGTGCAGACACATTGCCGGCTGCATCGGTCAAGGTCACCTGCAGGTTTTCGTTGTTGATCTGGGGGGCGTTGAGCGCTATATCGAAGCTGCCATCGGCCCCGACCGTACCGGTACCGAGCAGGTTGCCAGCGGCATCACGAATGTTCACGATCGCACCCGCTTCACCGCGCCCCGACAGGCGCAGGCCATCCGGGGAAACCAGCAGGTCGATGGGGGTTGCCGGTGCCGTGGTGTCAGGTACTGCACCGCCACCGCCACCGCCACCGCCGCCGCCGCCACTACCGCCGCCCACCGCCGCCGCGCCGCCGCCCACGCCGAGCAATCCCAAGCCTGCGATGGCCCACGTCGGCATCGCGTCGCCCGCCGTACCGATGCCTGCAACCAGTTCGTCCAGAGAAGCCACTTCGTTGAAGGTGAAGCCGGTGAAAGCCTGAGCATTGTATTCGGCTTGCCAGAGGGTGCCGTCTTCGCCGACGAACACCATGTCGCTGCCGACGCCTGCCTGGTTCACCGCGAAGAAATTACCGATGGTGACCTTTTCGCCGGACTTGAGCGTGACGATCAAATCCTGCCCGCGTTGCGTGACGGTGGCGACCTGGTCGGGCGCGACGGGCATCTGCACGACGCCTGGGCCATTGAGAGTGATATTGCCCCAGGCATTCTGGGTGGCGACGGCGGACTGCTTATCGGCGACGACGATGTTTTCCATGAAGTGCTCCCTGCTGGTCGACTGATCCCCCCCGGCCAGAATGCGGCCGGCATTGCTGCACCAGGTCCTCTGGAACGCGATGCGGCAGCCTCGACCGGTCAGTCGAGGCGTGGGCGTTTAGGAGATATAGCAGCCGTGTTCAGACCAACCAGAGGCTTTCTGGGTTAATCCTTTTGTGAGGCATCCCTAGCGAATGCCCAGCCGCCGGGCCAAGCGGCTGAGGTTCGCGCGGTCGAGTTCGAGCACTCTTGCGGTGGCTGCCCAGTTGCCCTGATGTTGATCCAGGCAGGCCTGAATCAACTGGCGTTGGTAGGTGTCCAGCGCTTGGCGCAGGCCTCCAGCACCCAGTTCCGGCACCGCCGTTTCATGGGCGGGGGCGAGCTGTGCAGGCAGCGAAGCAAGTGGCTGAAGATCCAGGTCGGCAGCGGTCAAGGACAAAATCCTGGGACGTACCGTTTGTCGGCCCAACGCCTTGAGCGCCGAGCGGCCGATCAGATGCTCCAGTTCACGCACGTTGCCCGGCCAGTCGTAGGACAGAAGTGCAGCCTGGGTGTCCGCGTCCAGACGTAGGCTGCTCAAGCCCAGGCGTGAGCGATTCTGTTCGAGGAAGTAGCCCGCCAGAAGTAGCACGTCGCGTGCTCGTTCCCGCAGAGGGGGGACATGCAGGGGATATACGCTCAGGCGGTGGTAGAAATCGGCACGCAATCGCCCGCTGCGCACCTCGGCGGCCAGATCGCGGTTGGTGGCGGCGATCAGGCGCACGTCGACGTGGTGTTCGCGGTCCGAGCCCAGCCGCTGCAACTGCCCGCTTTGCAACACGCGCAGCAGCTTGGCTTGTACGGCTAGCGGCAACTCGCCGACCTCGTCGAGAAACAGCGTGCCCCCATTGGCCAGTTCGAACTTGCCTCGGCGCTCTGCATGGGCGCCGGTGAAGGCTCCGCGCACGTGGCCGAACAGCTCGCTTTCCACCAGCGTGTCGGGCAGCGCTGCGCAGTTCAGGCTGATCAACGGCTTGTGGGCGCGGCTGCTCGCCTGGTGCAGGGCTTGGGCTACCAACTCTTTGCCCACCCCGGTCTCGCCGGTGATCAGCACGGTGAGGTCGCTGCTGCCCACCAATCGGATTTCCTCCAGCATGCGCTTGTGGGCCGGGCTCTGGCCGATCAGCTCTCGGTCCTGACCACTGGCCTGGCGATACACCTCTGCTCGCTGATGCTCGTTTTCTGCGCGCAGGGCCAGGCGTTCGATCCGCTCGGCCACGGTCACGGTGGCAGCGGCCAGGCTGGCAAAGGCTTGCAAGGCGTCGAGCTCCAGGCTCTGAAACTGGCCGGGCGTCAGGGCATCGAGGGTGACCAGCCCCCACGGGCGCTCATCGACCATCAAGGGGCAACCCATGCAGTCGTGAACCTCAAGGTCCACGTCCGGCGTATTGACCAGGCCATCGTAGGGGTCCGGCAGCTCGGAGTCGCTGGCAAAGCGGGTAGGGGAGGGGCTGCTCAACAGAATCTGAAAACGTGGGTGCTCACTGACCTTGAAGCGACGGCCAACGGTATCTGGGCTCAGGCCGTCCACGGCCAAGGGCACTAGCCATTGGCCATCGAGCCGGAGCAAGGCGGCAGCGTCACAGGGCAGCAGACTGCGCATGGCTTGCAGTAAACGGCGATAGCGCTCCTGATCGGGCAGGTCGCGGGACAGGTCGCTGACCAGTGGCAGCAAGGCGGTAAGCAATGGCTTGGTAGTCATAGGGACTCCTGTGTGTCTAATTGACTATAAGCCATCCTGTGTCATTTCGACATGCTAGGGCTTGAAGCCCCCGAATTTGCAGGGCCCTGGACTTGGCACGAATGGTGAAATGACCCAGACATCATTCGAAGCCCATGGCTCAGGAGTTGCTGCAATGCTCAATGCCGAACAACGTGCGATCATCAAGGCCACCGTTCCATTGCTGGAAACCGGCGGCGAGACACTGACCACTCATTTCTACCAAATGATGCTCAGCGAGTACCCCGAGGTACGTCCACTGTTCAACCAGGCGCACCAGGCCAGCGGTGACCAGCCGCGTGCCTTGGCCAATGGCGTGCTGATGTATGCCCGTCACATCGACCAGCTCGAACAGTTGGGCGGTCTGGTGGGCCAGATCATCAACAAGCATGTGGCGTTGCAGATCCTGCCCGAGCATTACCCGATCGTTGGCCGCTGCTTGTTGCGGGCCATCGAAGAAGTATTGGGCAAGGACATTGCCACGACCGAGGTGATCGACGCCTGGGGCGCAGCCTATGGCCAGTTGGCAGACATTCTCATCAATGCTGAAGAAAGCCTATACAAGCAAAAAGAAGAGGCCGACGGCGGATGGCGAGGGACCCGCGAGTTCCGACTGGCGCGGCGAGTGGTGGAAAGCCGCGAAATCGTCTCTTTCTACTTCACCCCAGTGGACGGCAAGCCGGTGCTCAAGGCCGAACCTGGGCAGTACATCGGGCTGAGGCTGATGATCGATGGTGTAGAGCATCGTCGCAACTATTCGCTTTCCGCGTTGTGCGACGGTGGTGAATATCGGATCAGCGTCAAACGCGAATCGGGTGGCACGGTCTCCAACTACCTGCATGACCAACTGATGGTAGGTGACACCCTCCAATTGTTCCCACCAGCCGGTGATTTCACACTGGCCGCCAGTGATAAACCGTTGGTGCTAATCAGCGGGGGCGTGGGCATCACGCCTACCCTGGCCATGCTAGAAGCGGCCTTGCCGACCGGGCGGCCGGTGCACTTCATTCACTGCGCGCGCAACGGGCAGGTGCATGCGTTTCGCGAGTGGCTCGACACCCAGGCAGCTCAGCACCCGCAACTCAGGCGTTTCTACTGCTACGCCGAAGCGGATGATGCAGCCCACGCCAATGCCGTGGGCTTGCTGGACCAGCATCTGCTGGGCGAGTGGCTCCCTCGTGAACGCGACGTGGACGTCTACTTCCTCGGGCCGAAGCCCTTCATGGCCGCGGTCAAACGTCAGCTTCTGGCCCTGGGCGTACCCGAGCGGCAGACCCGCTACGAGTTCTTCGGGCCGGCCGCGGCGTTGGTGTAAGGGCCTTAGTGCCTAGTGACTATATATAAAGAAGCGTAACGGCCACGCCGAAGGTCGGCCGTCAGGGGCTGCATAGCAGCCCCTTGCTGTGTTGGGGAAATCCGCCAGGGCGATGCTTGCCTGATGCGTTAATCCTGCATTAACCCAGCTGCCATTCACTCCTGCTGAACGATAAGCAGGCGGCAACGGCGGCCTGTCCGGCCGCTTCAATTTTTGCTGCCCCCTCGTTGAACCGTTCTGCCAACGCCCGGTCTGAGCCACACCCCATTGTCGCCAGGAGTATCTATCCATGAAAGGCGGGGCGCCCAGGCCACCGGCGTCTGTGTAGAATTGCGCCAAGCTGGCGGACTACGCTGCGACTATCCATCCAAGGAACCGGCAATGAATGATCAAACATCGCGCCTGAATCGGGAACGGCGCTTTCTGGTACTGTTGGGCCTGATCTGCGTTTCGCTGATCGGTGGCGCTCTCTACATGCAGGTGGTGCTGGGCGAGGCGCCATGCCCGTTGTGCATTCTTCAGCGCTATGCGCTCCTGTTCATCGCCGTCTTCGCATTCCTGGCTGCAGCCATGCCCGGGCGACGCAGCCTGACCTTCTTCGAGGCACTGGTCGTGGTCAGCGCCATTGGCGGAATCATTGCAGCCGGCAACCATGTGTATATACTCGCCAACCCCATGGTCAGTTGTGGCATCGATACCTTGCAGCCCATCGTCGATGACTTGCCCTTGGCCAAGGTCTGGCCGCTGGCGTTTCAGGTGGATGGTTTCTGCAGCACGCCTTACCCACCGGTGCTGGGCCTTTCACTGGCGCAATGGGCATTGATCGCCTTCGTCCTGACGGCGTTGCTGGTGCCACTTGGCATCTACCGCAACCGTCGCCGTCCTTAGACAAAAGTCCCTGAATACGACAAGGTTTTCGCGGGCTTCATCGAGGTACGAAAACCCCTGGCAAGTTGATCCAGATCAAGCTGTAGGCCTTGCTGGATGCGGGTTGCAGGGCTATAGCCAGGGGTGCGACAAAGTGTCGCGAAGTTGAATTTTTCGGCGCTATTGTTACAGATCCTGTAAAGGACTGTTGCTCAATAAGTCATAGTCAAGGGTTGGCGACCTATCTACAATCGCCCCCAATTTCCGTTCGGCACTGCTTGCAAGTCGCAGGATTGAAGGAAGCCCCAGCGCTCCTTTTTGCTGACTTCGTCAAGTTTCGCCCAACGGCGATACCGGGCGGACCCCCCTCCGCGTTTTCCGCACCAAATGGAATTGGTCTGCTATACAGGCCTTTGCCTACGAAACCAAAAGCACCGCTAACTCGCTTGAAGCCAAGGTCCTGCAGTCGGGCCCAGGCAGGAGCGGGTACGGGCGCGCAATGCCTCACTTGGTTGGACGAAGTGTTGGCTATCAAACACCAATTGCATTGAAGCAAGCTGATCTAGAGGTCGTGAGATGAGTAAAAAGCGTTACCCCAGACTGTTTGGCATATTGCCCTTTTTAGGCATGCTTTTACTCAGTGGGTGCAACTGGACCCTGCTCGACCCGAAGGGACAGGTCGGCATTGAGCAAAAGAACCTGATCCTGATCGCAATCGGCCTGATGCTGCTGGTCGTCGTGCCAGTCATCATCATGACCGTGGTGTTCGCCTGGAAGTATCGCGCTTCCAACAAGGCAGCCACCTACACCCCGGACTGGTCGCACTCGACCAAGATCGAGGCTGCGGTGTGGATCATCCCGATCCTGATCATCATCGTGCTGGGTTACGTGACCTACAAGTCCACCCACAAGCTCGACCCGTACCGTCCTCTGGATTCCGACGTGAAGCCCGTGCAGATCGACGTCGTCGCGCTAGACTGGAAGTGGCTGTTCATCTACCCGGAACAAGGTATCGCCACGGTCAACAAGATCGTCTTCCCGGCCAATACCCCGGTCAACTTCCGCGTCACTTCCGACGCCGTGATGAACTCGTTCTTCATCCCGGGCCTGGGTGGCCAGATCTATGCCATGGCGGGCATGACCACCAAGCTGCACCTGATCGCCAACGAAAACGGCGTGTTTGACGGTATCAGCGCCAACTACAGCGGTGCTGGCTTCACCGGCATGAAATTCAAGGCTACTGCCACGTCCCAGGAAGACTTCGAGAAGTGGGTCGCCGAAGTCAAGCAGTCGCCGAAGAAGCTGGACAAGGCCGAATACGAAGCCTTGGCCAAACCAAGCGAAAACAACCCAGTCACGCTGTATAGCGAGGCCTCGCCTGACCAGTTCCAGCTGATCGTCGACAAGTACGAAGGCATGAACCGCGGTCGTTCGAGCCACGAAGAAGCTGGCAGCAAAGACCTGGCCACTACCAAGGGTGTGGAATCGAGTATGCAACCAGCTGCCGGTGCAGAGGAGTAAGAGATGTTCGGTAAATTAAGCCTGGAGGCGATACCCTATCACGAGCCGATAGTCATGGTGACACTCGCCATAATCGCGCTCGGTGGTATCGCTGTCGTTGGTGCAATCACCTACTTCCGCAAGTGGTCCTACTTGTGGACCGAGTGGTTGACGACCGTCGACCACAAGAAAATCGGGGTGATGTACATCATCGTCGCGATGGTCATGCTGCTGCGCGGCTTTGCCGACGCCATCATGATGCGGACCCAGCTGGCTGTTGCCACCGGTGGTTCCGAAGGCTACCTGCCGCCTGAACACTATGACCAGATCTTCACCGCCCACGGTGTGATCATGATCATCTTCATGGCGATGCCATTCTTCACCGGCCTGATGAACCTTGCGGTTCCTCTGCAGATCGGTGCACGTGACGTGGCCTTCCCGTTCCTGAACTCCCTGAGCTTCTACCTGCTGCTGGCAGGCGTGCTGCTGGTGAACATCTCGCTGGGCGTTGGTGAATTCGCCAAGACCGGTTGGGTTGCCTATCCGCCGCTCGCGGGCATTCAGTACAGTCCGGGCGTGGGTGTCGACTACTACATCTGGGCGCTACAGCTCTCAGGATTGGGTACGACACTGACAGGCGTGAACTTCCTCGTCACCGTGATGAAGATGCGCGCACCTGGCATGAAGCTGATGGACATGCCTATCTTCACCTGGACCTGCACCTGGGCAAACGTCCTGATCGTGGCTTCGTTCCCGATCCTGACCGCTGCACTGGCACTGCTGACCGTTGACCGTTATCTGGACTTCCATATCTTCACCAACGAGCTTGGTGGGAACCCGATGATGTACGTCAACCTGTTCTGGGCGTGGGGTCACCCTGAGGTTTACATCCTGATCCTGCCGGCCTTCGGCGTGTTCTCGGAAGTCACCTCCACCTTCGCCGGCAAGCGTCTGTTCGGCCACCACGCGATGATCTACGCATCGGGTGCGATCGCTGTTCTGGGCTTTGCGGTTTGGCTGCACCACTTCTTCACCATGGGTGCCGGCGCCAGCGTCAACACCTTCTTCGGCCTGGCGACGATGCTGATCTCCATCCCGACGGGTGTGAAGCTGTTCAACTGGCTGTTCACCATCTACCAGGGCCGTCTGCGCTTCACCGCGCCGATCCTCTGGACCCTGGGCTTCATGATCACCTTCTCCATCGGTGGCATGACCGGCGTTCTGCTGGCTGTACCGGGTGCTGACTTCGTGCTGCACAACAGCCTGTTCGTGATCGCCCACTTCCATAACGTGATCATCGGTGGTGCGGTATTCGGCTATATCGCCGGCTTCGCCTACTGGTTCCCGAAAGCCTTCGGTTTCACCCTGAACGAGAAGTGGGGCAAGGCTGCCTTCTGGTTCTGGATCTCGGGCTTCTACGTGGCGTTCATGCCGCTGTACGCACTGGGCTTCATGGGTATGACCCGTCGTCTGAACCACTCGGACAACCCACTGTGGGAACCCTACCTGTACGTTGCCGTGGTTGGTGCCGTGCTGATCCTGTTCGGTATCGCCTGCCAGCTGATCCAGCTGTTCGTATCGGTTCGCGATCGTCACCAGAACCTGGACGTGACCGGCGACCCATGGGGCGGCCGTACCCTGGAATGGTCGACTTCCTCGCCACCTCCGTTCTACAACTTCGCCCACATGCCTGAGAAGGTTGGCCTGGATGCCTGGCACGAAGCCAAGGAAGCCGGTGTTGCCTACAAGGTGCCGGGCAAGTACGAAGCGATCCACATGCCGAGCAATACCTCTACCGGTTTGTTCATGGGTCTGTTCCTGACCATCTTCGGCTTCGCTTTCATCTGGCACATCTGGTGGCTGGTCGGCGCAAGCCTGGTTGCAACCATCGCTGTCTTCGTTCGCCACGCTGCGCGTGACGACCAGGGCTACATGGTTCCGGCCGAAGAAGTGGCGCGCATCGAAGGCGAGCGCATGAAAGCGTTGGCCAATGCAGGTGCTCTGCCTGCCGGCGCACGTGTCGAATCGTTTGAGCGGGTGTAATCAATGTCCAGTCAAGTAATGCACGGTGCTCATGGTCACGACCATGGGCACGACGATCACCACCACGACTCGGGCCAGATGACCGTACTGGGCTTCTGGCTGTACCTGATGACCGACTGCATCCTGTTTGCGTCGCTCTTCGCCACCTACGCGGTGCTGTCCGGCAGTTTTGCCGGCGGCCCGTCGGGTCATGACATCTTCCAGCTCGATTTCGTAGCTGTTGAAACGCTGTTCCTGCTGCTGTCCTCGATCACCTTCGGCTTCGCCATGCTGAAGATGTTCGCCGGTAACAAGGCAGGCGTCCTGGGCTGGTTGGCTGTGACCTTCCTGTTCGGTGCAGGCTTCATCGCGATGGAAATCTACGAGTTCCATCACCTGATCGGCGAAGGCTTCGGCCCGAACCGCAGTGGCTTCCTGTCGGGCTTCTTCGCCCTGGTGGGCACCCACGGTCTGCACGTGACGGCTGGTCTGATCTGGATGGCAATCATGATGTACCAGATCAACAAGCACGGCATCACGCCGACCGCCAAGACCCGCATGAGCTGCCTGAGCCTGTTCTGGCACTTCCTGGACGTGGTCTGGATCTGCGTATTCACCGTCGTCTACCTGCTGGGGGTTCTGTAATGGCTAACGCACACGACACTCATCACGAAGGCAGCCACGGCAGCGTCAAGTCGTACATGATCGGTTTCGTCCTGTCGATCATCCTGACCGCGATCCCGTTCGGCCTGGTGATGTTCCCAAGCCTGCCGAAGAACCTGACCGTTCTGGTCGTTGTGGCCATGGCCGTGATCCAGGTGGTGGTACACCTGGTGTACTTCCTGCACATGGACCGCTCGAAAGGGCAACGCAACAACGTATCGACGTTCCTGTTCACCGTCATGGTGATCGCGCTGCTGGTTGGCCTGTCGCTGTGGATCATGTTCAGCATCCACGCCGAAATGCTGGCCAAGTGAGGTAAGACTGCATGTCCGTTAAGCACTTTATCCAAATCACCAAACCGGGGATCATTTTCGGTAACGTGCTTTCCGTGGCAGGCGGTTTCTTCCTTGCCGCGAAGGGCCATGTGGACTTCGCCCTGCTGCTGGCAGTGGTCGTTGGTACTTCCCTGGTGGTGGCGTCCGGTTGTGCATTCAACAACTGCATCGACCGCGACATCGACCAGAAAATGGAGCGCACCAAGAACCGCGTGATGGTACAGGGTGGCATGTCACTGCCCCTCGCGCTGATCTATGCCACCCTGCTTGGGGTGGCGGGTTTCAGCTTGCTCTACGTCCAGGCCAACCCCTTGTCCGCGTACTGCGCACTGATCGGCTTCGTGGTCTATGTGGGCTTCTACAGCCTGTGGCTCAAGCGTAAATCGGTGCACGGCACCTTGGTCGGCAGCCTGTCCGGTGCCATGCCGCCTGTCATTGGCTATTGCGCTGTCAGCAATAACTTCGACCTGGCGGCTGTGACCCTGCTGGTGATGTTCAGCCTTTGGCAGATGCCGCACAGCTTTGCCATCGCCATCTTCCGCTTCAAGGACTACAGTGCCGCAAACATTCCGGTATTGCCGGTGGCGCGCGGCATCCTGGCTGCGAAAAAACAGATCGTGCTGTATGTGCTGGCATTCGTGCTTGCGACCTTGATGCTCACCCTGGGCGGTTACGCCGGCCTCGGCTACATGGCCGTGGCAGCTGCCATGGGTCTTTACTGGCTGTACATGGCATGGGGTGGCTACAAGGCCGAAGATGACAGCAAGTGGGCACGCAAAGTGTTTGGCTTTTCCATCCTTACCGTCATGGCCTTGAGCCTGATGATGGGTGTGGATAGCCAGACGGCTGCTGACGTGCTGATGACCTACGCACGCTGAAACCACGCCTGCTTCACGAAAACCCCGGCCTG
>NZ_JBICMI010000025.1:0-21348 GCF_043106155.1 Pseudomonas sp. FYR_7 | reverse complement strand
ATATCTCATCGATAAAAGCGCCCCCGCACCCGCTTAAGTTTCTCAATAAAACTTAGAGCTTAGAGCTTAGAGCTTAGAGCTTAGAGCTTAGAGCTTAGAGCTTAGAGCTTAGAGCTTAGCGCTTAGATCTGGAAACTTGGAACTTGGAACTTGGAACTTGGAACTTGGAACTTGGAACTTGGAACTTGGAACTTGGAACTTGGAACTTGGAGCTCTGAACTCAGGACTTAAAACCGAATAACATAAGAACCCCCATCCAGAACCCAATCAACCCGTCCCAATCTCCCCCCCATCCTCCCGCTGAATCACCACCGTAGAAGACCGCGGCCTAACCCGCTTCCCCCCAACAGCACCCTCGGTAGCATCTTCCGAAACTGGCCAGTTCCCCGGATGCTGAATATTGATAAACAACGTCCTGTTATCCGGCGTAAACGCAATCCCCGTCACCTCACACCCATTGGGCCCCACGAAAAACCGCCGCAACCCCCCTTGGTTTTCCCCATTCACCGGCACCTGTCGCCCCGCCGCATCCACCAGCAGACCTGGAATCACCGCCAGCAGTTGGTCGTTGGTGTAGTCGGTAAGGGTGCTCTCGCCGTTGTCAGTCTCGAACCACAACACGCCGCGGCTATCGAAACTCATGCCGTCGGGGCTGGCGAACTGGTTCAGTTCGGTCAGGCCGGAACGGTTGATGTCGGCAGCACCGGCGGCGTTTGCGCCGAACACGAAGATGTCCCAGTTGAAGCTCAACTGATCGTCGCTGTCGTGCCAGCGAATGATGTGGCCGTGGCGGTTCGGGCCGCGTGGGTTGGCCGCATCGACCTTTTCCGGGGTACGTGCACTGTTGTTGGTCAGGGTCAGGTAGACGTCGCCGTTCAGCGGGTTGACCGTCGTCCATTCCGGGCGGTCCATCGGCGTCGCGCCCACGGCATCGCCAGCGCCACGGGTGTTGAGGATGATGCCCGGCAGGTCACCATACAGCGCGCCCAGGGTGCTGCCCCCCGTGGTGGCGGTGGCCACGTCCAGCAGTAGCCATACACCAGTGCCATCGGCGTTGAAGCGGGCCACGTAGAGCTTGCCCTGGTCCAGATACTTGGCGCCGGTAGCGAGGCGGTCGACCGGGTTGGCATCGGCGGCATCCCACACGGCGGTTGACACCCACTTGTACAGGTACTCGTTGTTCGAGTCGTCACCCATGTACCACACCAGCGGCTTGCCCGCGACCGGCAGGCCTGGGGCGCAGCCCTCGTGGCGGAAGCGGCCCAGCGCGGTGCGTTTGGTGGCCAGGGTACTGCTGTTGTACGGGTCGATCTCGACGATGTAGCCGTAGGTGCTGGCTTCGTTGCGGTAGTCGTCGGTGGCGCTGGCGCCCTTGATGGTCACGTCGAAACGGGCAAACTCGTCGGCCTCTTCGGTGCTGTCACCGGCTGCGCTTTCCCACTTGTACTGGCCGCTGGAGGTGCCCACGCCAATGCGGCGCTGGTCTTCGGGGCGGGTGCCCTTGTTGACGAAGATGCCCGGCCAGTTCTCTTCACAGGTCAGGTAGGTGCCCCACGGGGTGTAACCGTTGCCGCAGTTGTTGTTGGTACCCCGGCAGTGAGTACCGGCGGTGGAGTACTTGGTCTTGACGTGGTCGGTGCCGCGCAGCGGCCCGGTGATTTCCATGCGCGAAGCCGTGGTGAAGCGGCGGTTCAGCGGGTCGTTGTCGACTACCTGCCAGCGGCCGCTGACTTTTTTCAGGCGCACCACGCCAGCCCCATGGGCGTTGATTTCTTTTCGCACTTCCTCGACCGGGCGCTTGCCGTTGACATCAGTGGTTGGGCCAGCCGGGTGCAAGGCTGCAGGGTCGATGTACTCGAAGTTGATGGCCAGCAAGCCATCATCCGAGCTGCCATTGATGGGGAAGAAATGCATGCCGTCATGGTGCATGCCCATGGCGTTGGCCTGATCGACAGAGGTATTGCTGCCGTCCGGCTTCCAGGGCGCGGCGTTCCGGTTAAGCGGTGTTCCCCATGGGGCCAGCACGCGTGCGCAGTAGCCCTTGGCAAGGGTGCACGCATCGGTGCGTGACCCAGGGATTGAGTCGAAGCCCAGCGCCAGCCCTGACCTGGCAGCGTTGCCGGTGACCGGCCCGCCAGGGCCGGCGGGCCTGCGGATATCAGCACCGTTGAAACAACCGCCCAGGCTGGTGCCGGCGATCAGGGTGACGGCGGCGGCCAGGCCGCCGCGCATCACACTGCGTCGGCTCAGGTAAATGTCCATGACGGTGGCCATGGCCGTGTTGGTGCTGGGGTTGCGGTCCAAATTGTCGCCGGTGTCACGACTCATCACATGTCCTTGCGTTGCAGAGTTCAGACCGCACTCTAGTGGGCGATTGTGACGTTTGGTTTGCAGAACCATGAGCGGACGTTGCAACCCTGTGGCGCATTTGAAGAGGCCCCGAAAAGGGGCGCTCTGCCAAGGTTGCTCAGTCGCGCTTGGCGCCCAGGCTCGATGCCCACTGCTCGTTGCGGTTATGCCCACTGGTGCGGATCAGCCCGAGATCCAGGGCGTTTTCACCCTCTGCAGACCCTTTGCCCTTGGCAATTTCGGCAATGGCGGTGCCCAGGTCCACTGGGGAATTGGACGCATCGATCGAAACAGCCCGCCGGTAGTCGCTGCCGCTCAGGGTTTGCTGCTTGATCGAGTTGGCGTCCAGCTTGACCTCGCCCCTGGCCGATTGCAGGCGGGCGCCGACCAACTGGGCGTTGCCGCCAACCTGCAAGGCGATGCCCTCGCTGCCTTTGAGCGTGGCCTGTTGGGCGACACTGTCGCGTTGCTCGTGGACCACCTCAAGTCGCAGGGTAGGCGAGAAACCTGGATCAGCCTTGCTCAGGGCAGGGCCGGCTTTTTCGCCGACTTTGCCGCCTAGCGGCCCGGCCAGCGATGTAGCAGCGTTGACATAGCCTTGTGGGTTCTTTTCCTGACTAAGCCTGGCATCACCCTTGACGCTGAGGTTATTGACGCGGTCCATCAGGCTGGCCACACGCAGATCGCCCTCTATGGCACCTTCGATCCGCGCGGCGTCCAGGCTGACGCCTTCGAGGCTGGCATCGCCGCCGCTGTGCAGCGCGATGCGCTCGGCACGCAGGTTGCCGGCGTTCCAGGTGAGATTGTCGCGCTTGTCCATGTCCACCTTCAGACGGCCATGCAGGCCCCGCGTGTCCAGTGCGCCACTGCTGGCGTTGAAACCGGCACCGGCGGTGATGTCGAGGTTATTGCGCAGTTCCTGGTTCGACGAGGCTTCCAGCCGCATGCCGCCGTTCATGGCATCGAGCACGATTTCCTTGGCGTTGGCTTGCAACCCCTGGACCTGCAAAGCCTGCGCGTCGCGTGCGCTGCTGGTCACGCTGAGGCGACCGTTACTGGCAAACTGCGCGTCGATGGCCTGGCGCGCGTTCTCTTGCTGCTTGCCATTGCCAAAGTGGCCACCTAGGCCCCCGCCTTGCGTTGTGCCGGTCTTGGCGGCCAACTCCAGGCCACCGCCCAGCTTCGCGCCACTGGCCTCTTGTGTGGCGGTTGCCGCCTTGACCTGCAACTGGCCATCGCTGTGCAGCGTGATATCGCCGGTCGGGGCTTCGCGGCTACCGATGCGCGTGCCTTCGAGCGTCAAGTCGCCACGGCTGGTCAACACCACCTGGCCCTTGCTGTCGATCTGCGCCACCTGAGCTGTGCTGGTGGCCTGGTCATTGCGCGCATGATCCAGATAGCCGCGCCCATCGATACCGGTACTGCCGGGGCGGTTGCCGACCTTGACCCAGGCATTGCCGTCCAGCTGGCTGGATTGGCGCGCTTCACGGTCAGTGGCTTGGACCAGTTCCAGCGTACCGTCGCTGTGCATGCGCACGTCGCCTTTGCCTCCATCGATACGTGTGCCTTCATAACGCCCATCGCTGCCCAACTGCACCTTGATACCCTGCTGGCCATACAGGGAGCCCGCCACAGCCGTACTGACAGTGCTCTGGCCATCCAGAGAACCGCCGTTGCCGGCCGCGCGCACGTTCAGGTCCTGACCGGTAGTGGTATCCAGCCGAGCATCTGCACCAACGGTCAGGTGCTGCTCGCGCTTGTGCTCGGTATTGGCCGCAGCCTGCATGTCATGGTGCTGCGCCTGAATGTCGAGCGTGCCCGCATTGGCTCGCCAGGCAGTGCCCTGATCCTTGAGGGTATCGACCTTGACCTGCACGCTGGCACCGGAAAGTTCGCTGACCTGGGCAAAGCCACGGCGCTGGTTTTCCAGGCGCTTGAGGTGCTCGACGGTCATGTCGGCGCCTACGCTGGGCGCCACCATCGCGTCTTCGGGCGAGGCCTGCTGAAAGCGAGCAGCTTCTTCACCTAGCACCAGACGCTCGATGGGCCGGGTGAGATCACGGTATTCCAGGCTCCCGCCGAGGCTGGCAGACCAGTCATCCTGGCGTTGGGTTTGCTCGGAGGTGTTCTGCACCGCACGGTTCTCCATATGGGTGGCGGTAACCTGCAACGTTTCGCCGGCGTTTACCCGCGCAGCCTCGGTCACCAGCTCGTCGCTACGCAACCGTACGTTGCCGCTTGCCTGCAGTTCGGTGCGCTGCATCTTCTGCTCACGGTTGGTCTGTACGCCACGCTGGTGGTGGCCATCGAACTGGCTACCTATCCGGTCGATCCCGCCAGTCACCGTGAGGCCGCCACCACTCTGGGTGGTGGTAGTGGTGGTTTCGTGGGTAGCCTGGGTGGTGCCCAACGTCACTTTGCGGGCATCAATGTCCAGGTCCCCGGCCAGGGCGTTGATGGTGGAGCCGGTGACCTGCACATCGGCATCGGATTTGACACTCACCAAAGCCCCCTTGAGCTGGCTACCCACGTTTTCGGTTTTCTGCTCCTGGCCAGTGCGGGTGACAACGTCATAGCCCACGCTGGCCTTGTACTGGCGAGAACCGGGCTTGTCGCCGTCGGCCTCCTTGGTCTGCCCGGCGCTGGCGGTGAAGGTGCGCTGCTGGTTTCGAACCTCGCGTTGCTCGGTCGCCTGCACGCCAGTGATTGCCACATTGCCCTTGGCTTCGAGGTCAAGATGACCGCCAGCGCTGACATTGGCGCCCTCGATACGCAAATCCTCGGCACTGACCAGGCGCAGGTTGCTCTGCGCCCCTACCTCACTGACCAGCACCGCTTCGTTGCGCTCAGTGCTGCGGCTGTCGCTGGCAATCAGGCCGAACAGCTTGCTGTCGCGTGCATGATCGGTCCGGGTGCTGGTGCCCTTGTCCGCCTCCACGGCCAGCGAGCCTTGCTGGCTGTGCAGCGTCGCATCCTGCAGGCCTATTACCGTGCTGCCTCTGACAGTGAGCTTGTCGGCTGTGACGGTCAGGATGCCATCGCTGGTGAGGGTGCTGCCTGCCAGGTTGCGGCCCTCTTTCTCGTTGCCTTTGTGATCGCCGAAGAACGTACCGGACACCAGGTCACCGCGATAATTACGGCGCGTACTCTGCTCCTGCAACTGCGTCGTGGCGATCATGCCCTCCTTGGCCATGATGGCCAGGTCGCCGCGGCTGTGTAGGGTGCTGCCCTGCACGTTCAGGTTGCCGGCCGTCTGCACCTGCATCTGCCCTGCGGTGAACATGCTGCCCTGGGCGTGCTCGGTGAAAATGTCCGTGTCGCTGTCACCGCGCCACAGGTCCTTGCGGTGACGGATCTTTTCCTGGATGGCCTGGCTGTCGATACCCGCCAGGATGTCCAGGTTGCCCCCGCTGTCCAGATTCAGCCCATTGCCCGCTTGCAAGGTGGCGGCGGTCATGCGCATGTCGCCGCCGGAGGTAAGCACGATGCTGTCGTCGGCCTCCAGGCGGGTGCCGTGCTGCTGGGTGTCGGTGGTCGTGGTGTCGCGGTCGTAGGTTTCGCGCGTGACGAACAGGAACTTCTTGCTCCATTGCTCGTTGTCATGCTTGACCCGCTCAAGGGCCTGGGCATCGAGGGTCAGGGCCTGACCCGCCCGGGCTTCGATGCGGGGTGCTTTGGCCTCTACGGTGCGCAGTACCAGATCGCCCTGTGCATCGAGCTTCAAGGGGCCTTGCCCGCTGTGCAGGACGGTTGGGCTGGCCGCCGTACCCAGCACGTCCAGGTTGCCCGCCGACGCCATTTCGATGCCATCCGTGGCACTGACCAGGGGGGCTCGTACCCGCACACCCGCACCTTCGGCAGTGCTCACCACGCGGATGCGCCCCGCCTGCATGGCACCGAACAGGCTGGCGTCGATGCTGGCCGGCGTGGCGGTACGGTGCTCGACCACCGCGCCGCTAGCGTGATCGATCCGGTTGCGACCAGCGGTGATGTCCAGGGTGGTCGCGGCCGCCAGCAGGCCTTGGCTGTCGATGCGCGGCGCAATCAACGCGAGGGCGCCGTCGGCATTGCTCTGGCCGCCGTCCAGCACCTGCAGGGTGCCGCTGGCGTCGAGGGTATTGAGGTACTTGAGCTGCTGCTGCTCGAACGCCGGGGTGCCTACCAGAAAGCCTGCACGCGTGGTGTTGATGAAGCTGCCGCCGTTGAGGGTGATGCCGTTGGGGTTGGCCAGGATGTAGTCGGCAGCACGGCCGAATATTTCCTGGGGGCCCTGGATCAGTGAGGCACTGCGGCTGACCACTTCGTTGAGGATGGTCGACGCTGCCTGCCCCTGGAACTGAGGGTTGGCGGCCAGGGCACCGGCCAGCTGCGATTGCCCAGCCTGGGTGGCGTTGTTCAGCACCAGGCCTGCACGGTCGACGTTGTACTGGTTGAACTGGTTGTGCGAGAGGCCGTTGGCATCGGGCGGGACGATCTCGATCACCGGGACACCATGGCCGTTGTTGATGAGCGGGGTGCCACCAGGGCCGTTGGCGGCGTCCAGGCCGCCTTCGGCCAATGCGCTGGTGGAGCCGAGCACGATCAGAAAGATGGCCCAGCGCAAGGTATCGGGCTGGATGCAAAGAGGGGGCGAGGATGTCTTCATGGTTTTTCTCATTGTTGTGGGTGAATCAAAGGGTCATCGACCAGTCCAGCACCCAGAAACCAGGCTCATTGGGCCGGCCTGGGTGGTCGCTGGCGTATAGCGCGCGCTGGTAGTCCAGGCGCAGTCGGCTGCCTGACAGGCTCAATTCCAGGCCGGCTGCCGCACCGGCCAGGCGCTGCGACGGTGAGCCAGCAGCGGTGCGGGTCCAGCCCAGGTCAAGGCCGATGTAGGGGCGCACGTGCAGCGGTGCGCCCCACGTTTGGGGCAGGGGGTAGCTGACTGTGTTTCGCCACACCGCGCTGGTGGCGCCGGAATAGGTCTGCAAGCGGAACCCGCGTACCGCCGAATCGTCGCTGACCAGCATTTGCTCAACGGCGGGCAGTGCATCCTGGCTGTACTGCCCGTTGAGTTCGCTCTGCCAGCGCCACGGCTGGCTGGCCGGGCCTTGGCCGATGTAGAGCAGGCTGGCGCGGTACTTCCTGAAGTCGGGCCGCAGGCGCTGTGCGCCCAAGGGTGCGCGGTCAGCGCTGAGCATCGGGACGCCCTGCGTCACACCCAGATAGCCGTTCCACAGGCCATGTTGCAGCCACAGCAGGTTCAGCCCGGCTTCAAGGGAGGTGAGGGTAGGGCTCTGCTGCACGACGACCGCCCCGGCATTGCGATTGACCAACGCCTTGCGGTCGAGCCGCAGTGAGGCGCTGAGCATTCCCCGTTGGCCACGCCACAGCACGCGCTCGGCGCTCAACCCTTGATAACGGCTCCGGCCATCTGCGCTCAACCTGCCGCTGGGCAACGGGGCCTGGTAGCGCAGTTCGCTTGCACTCAGGGCAAAGCTCCAGCGGCCGTAGGGGACGCTGTAGTAGAGCGAAACACCTTGGCTACGGCCCGGGCCACCCAGCACCGTATGCGTCAGTGACAAGCGCAGGTCGTCATTGAGATGCAGCGGGCTGTCCACACCGATGCCTGCCGTCAGCCGGTGGCGCCCGGTAAAATCGCTGCCCCGGTTGTCGAACCGCGTATCGAAATGCCAGCGCCCCTCTGCCCGGCGCGGTTGGACCACGACGCGCGTACCGCCCTGCATTTGCCCTGGCAACAGGTCCACACCCATGTCGAAGGCACGCAGGCGGTTGAGCTGATCGAGCCCCTGCTCGACGTCTGGCAGGTACAGCGGGCGCCCCAGCAGGTCTGGAAAAGCACCGGACAAGGACAGGGGCAGCTCGGGGCCAGCCAACTCGATGGATTCGACGAAGCCCTCGACCAGCACGATTTGCAACGGGTGCCCGTCCTGGGGCAGCTGGCGCAGGTAAGGCCGGCTGGTCGGATAGCCGGCTTGCACGTACTGCTCGGTGATGGCCTTGAGCAGCGTGTTGATCTGGGCAACGCCCATGCACGGCATGACGTTCAGGCGCACGGTGGTGGCCAGGGCCGCGTCGTCCAAGTGGCGATTGCCGGCGACCTCGACACCTGCGACCTTCCAACAGTGCGCCTGAGCGGGTGCGGCGACGGGAGCCTGGGAGGGCGTTGCCGTGTCGGCCTTGTCCTGCCAGCGTTCCAGGCGGCGTTGCTGTTGCTGGTGTTGCAGGTCCAGCTGATGGTCGCGTAATTGCCAGCTGGCAACGTCGGCCCTCGCCTCACCGCAGGCGAGCACCAACAGGATAAAGCAGACAGCCAACAACTGGCGCTTGAGGGGGATAGGACAGTGCACTTGAGCATCCCAGCAATGCGGTACGGACTTCGTACTCGATTGCGTGGATGCTAAAAGCCGTGGCATTTCCCTGGATGCCATCCCGTGCCTAAGACAATGTCAGGCAGGTTCCAGCGAACGGGTGGGCTCTTTCCTACAAAAACAGATGAATTGCGCTAGATCAGGGCCGAATCTCGATCATCGTGCCATCGCGCACCAGGTTCCAGACTTCCTGCATGTCGCGGTTACGCATGGCGATGCAGCCGTCTGTCCAGTCCAGGGTATGGAAGTACCACTCGGGGTATTCGTCGTTGATCGGCGTGCCGTGGATCATGATCATGCTGCCGGCCTTCACGCCTGCCTGGCTGGCCCGGGCCGCATCGCTGACGTTGGGGTAGTCGATGTGCATGGCCAGGTTGAAGCGCTCGCTCTGCTTGCGCCAGTCCAGCCAGTAGAAGCCTTCCGGAGTCTTCTTGTCGCCTTCGCGCTGCTTGGGGCCCTTGGGTTGCTTGCCCAGGGAAATGCGGTAGGTCTTGATCGGCTCGCCGCGGCTGATCAGTTGCAGGCGACGTTCGGACTTGATGACCAGTACCTTGTCGACCTGAGGCTGCACCGCCGGTTGCGCAGGCGAACCCGTCTGCACTGCCGAGACCGGTTTGCGGATGATGGTTTCGGTGTAGGCCGCCTGGGACATCGAGGCAACGCCAAGGCAGAGGAGGGCAAGCAACCAGCGCATGTAGCAATATCCTGAAGGCTCTGTACCGGGTTATGTGAAAGGCACTCGACGATGGTCACCACCGGGCGGCATTTCGTGAACCCTAACGGGGGGTGGTCGATACGTTCATCGGCGGCAGGTATTCATGGCCTATGGGGAACTGCTGCTCGATTCGGTCGCGATAGTAGCATTCTAATGTCCGTGCCACGGTCCGGAAAGCCAGGGCGTCCCAGGGGATCTCATGCTCTTCGAACAGTCGCACTTCCAGGCTCTCGACCCCGACTGCAAACGCAAGGTCCGCCAGCTCGGCGCGGAAGAAGACATGTACCTGGTTGATGTGCGGCAGGTCGAACAGCTGGTACAACGTCATCGAGCCTACACGCGCGCAGGCTTCTTCGACGGTCTCGCGACGGGCGGCCTGGTCGAGCGTCTCGCCGTTTTCCATGAAGCCGGCAGGCAAGGTCCAGAAACCACGGCGCGGTTCAATGGCGCGGCGGCACAGCAGCACCTGGCTACCATGGGTGGGCAGCACGCCGGCTACCACGTTGGGATTCTGGTAGTGGATGGTGTGGCACGCGGGGCAAACGTACCGCAACCGTGTGTCGCCCTGGGGGATCTGCTCGATGACCGGCTGACCGCACGCACTGCAGAAATTCATGGAGGCTTCCTTTTGTCGTGGCCTATCTTGGCGTGGTGGCTCGGCCGCCGCAAGCAGCAGGGGTTGGGTGGCTGACGGCTTTCGTGCATCATGCAGGGCAGGCCTTGGATACGAGTGAGCGCGATGCTGGACGAGCTACTTCGCCGAATGAGCAACCACCAACCTGCAACCCTGGAATCGGATCGGCGGTTCCCGGAAGCGGCGGTACTCTTGCCCATTACCCGCAGCGAAGTGCCTGAGCTTGTGCTGACCTTGCGCGCCAAGGGGCTTTCGACCCATGGTGGCGAAGTCGCCTTCCCAGGTGGACGGCGCGATCCCGAAGACCCGAACCTGGTCTTCACCGCCCTGCGCGAGGCTGAAGAAGAAATTGGCCTGCCACCAGGGCTGGTAGAGGTTCTTGGCCCGCTCAGCCCCCTAATATCCCTGCATGGCCTGAAGGTCACGCCCTACGTCGGCGTCATTCCCGACTTCGTCGAATACCGCCCCAACGATGCCGAGATCGCGGCGGTATTCACCGTTCCCCTGGAGTTCTTCCGCCAGGACCCTCGCGACCATACCCACCGCATCGATTACCAGGGCCGCAGCTGGTATGTGCCCAGTTACCGCTACGGCGAATACAAGATCTGGGGGCTGTCGGCGATCATGATCGTCGAACTGGTCAACCTGTTGTTCGACGCCGGTATCTCCCTGCACCGTCCCCCTGAGCGTCCTACCGACAAACGAGCAGGGCCCACCCTGCCATCGGCATCCCAGCCTGAGGAGCAACCATGAAATATCGCCTGGGCGACCTGCGGGTCGAGACTCATCCCACCAGTTGGGCTGCACCCAACGCCACGCTCATCGGCAATGTCCGTCTCCAGGCCCATGCCAGCGTCTGGTTTGGCGCTGTGCTGCGTGGTGACAACGAGCTGATCGACATCGGTGAAGGCAGCAACGTGCAGGACGGCACCGTGATGCATACCGACATGGGCTCGCCCCTGACCTTGGGTAAAGGCGTGACCGTTGGGCATAACGCCATGCTTCATGGCTGCACGGTGGGCGACTACAGCCTGATCGGCATCAACGCGGTCGTGCTCAATGGTGCACGTATCGGCAAGCACTGCATCATCGGCGCCAATGCCCTGATCGCCGAGGGCAAGGAGATTCCCGATGGTTCGCTGGTCATGGGCTCGCCCGGCAAGGTCGTGCGCGAGCTGACCGAACAACAGAAGCGCATGCTTGAGGCCAGCGCGGCGCACTATGTCCATAACGCCCAGCGCTACGGCAAGGAGCTGGTGCCCGACGATGAGTGAGGTAAACGAGCGCCCGGTGGCGTCCCCCTGCGTCAACATCTGTGCCCTTGATGAGCAGGATATCTGTACCGGCTGCCAGCGCAGCGTGGCAGAGATAGGCCAATGGGGCCGTATGAGCAATGATGAGCGACGCGGTGTGCTCAGGCGTTGCCATGAGCGCGCCACCGAAGCCGGGCTGGTGCTCTAGCGGTACTGCGGTTGCCTCCCAGGGCGGGCGACGGTAATCTGTGCCGCTTGCCCAAAGACTACCCGCCATGCTCTTTCTGATTGCCTATATCAGCAGTGTCGTGCTGATCAACTACGCCTTCTCCAGCGCCCCGCACCTGGACGTCATCTGGTCCGCCTGGGGTGGCCTGGTCTTCATCCTGCGCGACATGGTGCAGACCCGCTTCGGGCATGGGGCGCTGGTGGCCATGCTGGCGGCTCTGGTGCTGTCCTACGTCACCTCCGAGCCTGCCATCGCCCTGGCCAGCGCCACGGCGTTCTTCGTCTCCGAGCTGATCGACTGGCTGGTCTTCAGCGTCACCCGGCGGCCCCTGCGCGACCGGCTGTGGTTGAGCTCGGCATTAAGCATTCCGGTCGATACGTTCATCTTCTTCGGCATGATCGGTGCGCTTACACCGATGGTGATCGGCACCGCCATGGCGTCGAAGTTCGCCGGTGTCACGGCCGTCTGGCTGGCCATGGCATTTCGCGCCCGACGGGCTACCGTGGCGGGCTGATGGTGTAGAATAGCGGTCCTTTTTCAGCGGGTGGTGCCGAGCCAGGCGCGGCCCCGGATGCCTTCGAGGACCTGAAATGACCCGTATCGGAACTCCCCTGTCGCCCACCGCGACCCGTGTACTGCTCTGTGGCTGTGGCGAGTTGGGCAAGGAAGTGGTGATCGAGCTCCAGCGCCTGGGCGTGGAAGTGATCGCCGTTGACCGCTACGCCGACGCGCCGGCCATGCAGGTTGCCCACCGCAGCCACGTGGTCAACATGCTCGATGGGGTGGCGCTGCGCGCTGTCATCGAGGCCGAGAAGCCGCACTACATCGTGCCGGAAATCGAAGCCATCGCCACCGCCACGCTGGTGGAGCTGGAAAGCGAAGGTTTCAACGTGGTGCCCACTGCACGCGCCACGCAACTGACCATGAACCGTGAAGGCATTCGTCGTCTGGCTGCCGAAGAATTGGACCTGCCCACCTCGCCCTACCACTTTGCCGACACCTACGAAGACTATGCCGAGGCTGTCGCCGATGTCGGCTACCCTTGCGTGGTCAAGCCGGTGATGAGCTCGTCCGGCAAGGGGCAGAGCCTGCTGCGCAGCGATGCCGACCTGCAGAGCGCGTGGGCCTACGCACAGGAAGGTGGGCGCGCCGGCAAGGGGCGGGTGATTGTCGAAGGTTTCATCGATTTCGATTACGAGATCACCCTGCTGACCGTGCGTCACGTCGGGGGCACCACTTTCCTCGAACCGGTTGGGCACCGTCAGGAAAAAGGCGACTACCAGGAGTCCTGGCAGCCGCAGGCCATGACCCCCAAGGCGCTGGCCGAGTCGCAGCGGGTGGCCAAGGCGGTCACCGATGCCCTGGGCGGGCGTGGGCTGTTCGGTGTGGAGTTGTTCGTCAAGGGCGATCAGGTCTGGTTCAGCGAAGTGTCGCCACGCCCGCACGACACCGGCCTTGTTACCCTGATCTCCCAGGACCTGTCGCAGTTCGCCCTGCATGCCCGCGCCATTCTCGGGTTGCCAATCCCGGTGGTGCGTCAGTTCGGTCCTAGTGCTTCGGCCGTTATCCTGCCGCAGGGGCACTCACAGCAGACCGCCTTCGCCAATCTCGGCGCTGCGCTGAGCGAACCGGATACCGCTATTCGCCTGTTCGGCAAGCCTGAGATCAGCGGCACTCGTCGTATGGGCGTTTGCCTGGCCCGTGACGAATCCATCGAAGCGGCGCGCGCCAAGGCGACCCGTGCGGCCCAGGCCGTGGAAGTAGAGTTCTGATAGACCCGTCGGGGCCGCTCAGGCAGCCCCGACAGTCCTGCTATGAAGTCGCTGAGCGTCCTAAAGCTCGGTATTGCGCGTCTCCTTCAGGCACAGTACGGCGATCAGGCTGATCACGGCCGCCGCCGAGACATATCCGCCCACCCAGCTCAGGCCGCCCATGCTCACCAGCTTCTGAGCGAAGAACGGCGCTGCCGATGCGCCAACAATACCGCCCAGGTTATAGGCTGCCGAAGCGCCGGTATAACGCACATGGGTCGGGAACAGCTCTGGCAGCAAGGCGCCCATTGGCGCGAAGGTCACGCCCATCAGGAACAACTCGATGGCCAGGAACAGTGCCACGCCGGTGGTCGAGCCCGAGGTCAGCAGCGGTTCCATGGTAAAACCTGACGCCACGGCCAGCAGGCCGCCGACGATCAGCACAGGCTTGCGTCCGTAGCGATCGCTGAGCCAGGCCGACAGCGGCGTCGCCAAGGCCATGAACATCACCGCAAAGCACAACAGCCCCAGGAACGTTTCACGGCTGTAGCCCAGCGTGCTTACGCCGTAGCTCAAGGAGAAGACGGTGGAAATGTAGAACAGCGCATAGCACACCACCATGGCTGCGGCACCCAGCAGGGTCGGGCGCCAATGCCTGGCGAACAGGTCCACCACCGGCAGCTTCACGCGCTCCTGGCGGGCCACCGCCTTGGCGAACACCGGGCTTTCCTCAAGCTTCAGGCGCACATACAGCCCCACCAGCACCAGGGCGGCGCTGAGCAGAAACGGTATGCGCCAGCCCCACTGGCGGAACTGTTCGTCGCTGAGCGTCAGTGCCAAGGTAAGGAACAGGCCATTGGCTGCCAGAAACCCGATCGAAGGGCCCAGTTGCGGGAACATGCCGAACCACGCCCGTTTACCGTGTGGCGCATTTTCGGTGGCCAGCAGGGCCGCACCGCCCCATTCGCCGCCCAGTCCCAGCCCTTGGCCAAAGCGCAATAGGCAAAGGATGATCGGTGCCCACACGCCAATGCTGTCATACCCAGGTAAAACGCCGATGGCGGTGGTGGAGACACCCATCAACAGCAGCGAGGCAACCAACGTGGACTTGCGTCCGATGCGGTCGCCGAAGTGACCGAACAGCGCAGAGCCCAGTGGCCTGGCCAGAAAGGCGATGCCAAAGGTCAGGAAGGCCGCCAGCATCTGGGCAGTGCCGGACCCGGACGGGAAGAACACCGGCCCGATGACCAGGGCGGCCGCCGTGGCGTAGACATAGAAATCGTAGAACTCGATGGCGGTGCCGATGAAGCTGGCAGTGGCAACCCGCGCGGGCGAGTTGACCGGCGCGGCAGGTGCGCCGGCGTAGGTGCTGGTTGTCATTGAAGGTCCCTGGCGGTCTGGGGCAACGCCACGGTGCTCTGTCGGCCTGCAACGGACACACCGATTGCAGCCGCCCGAACAATGGTTCCCATGGCGCTGGCGCGATTGTTGTTATGTTCGCCTGGCTGACGATAGCCCAAGGGGATAGGGGCGGGCGGACACTGCTCAGGGTGGTGAAGCAGGACCGCAGGGCGTTTCAGCGAAGCGGACTGACCGTGGAGCGCCGAGTGCGGGTAGCAGGCGGGACGGCAGGGCTGGGTAAGCGTTGCCCGAGTATAGCTATCGGGTTGCCGTCCATACCAGTACCTTGCTGGCGCAATTGTCTTCGGTTTCAAGGATTTCCAGGCGATAGCGGCCGATTTTCAGGCACACCGCACTTTCCGGGATGCTTTCCAGCGCTTCGGTCACCAGGCCGTTAAGGGTCTTAGGCCCGCCATCGCACGGCAGATGCCAGCCCAGGCTACGGTTGATCTCCCGCAGCGAGGCCGTGCCATCGATGACATAGGTACCGTCAGGCTGCTTGTGGACATGGGGGTTGCCCAGGCTCTGGTCATCTTCGAACTCGCCGACGATTTCCTCGAGGATGTCCTCCAAGGTGACGATCCCCAGTACTTCACCGTACTCATCTACCACCACGCCCAGGCGCCGCTGCTGCTTGTGGAAATTGAGCAACTGCAGGTTCAAGGGCGTGCTTTCGGGCACGAAATAGGGCTCGTAGCACGCCTGGCGCAGAGCTTCGAGGGTCAGCGCGGCCTGGGGCAACAAGTGGCTGATCAGCTTGGTGTTGAGGATGGCTTCGACCTGGTTGATGTCGCTGTGGTACACCGGCAAGCGGGTGTGACGGCTGACGATCAGTTGCTCGATGATGCGCTCGATCGGCTCGTCGAGGTTGATGCCATCGACCTCGTTGCGCGGCACCAGAATGTCGTTGACGGTGATCTTGTCCAGGGACTGGATGCCGTCGAGCAACCCCCGTCGTGGGGTTTCCGGGTGCTCGTCGTCCTCGAAATCGTCGGCTTGCTCGGGGTGCAGGGCGACTGCGGCAGGCTGCTTGCGCAGTGGGCGTAGTAACAGCTTGGCGCAGCCGTCGAGTATACCGGCCAGCGGTTGCAGCAGTACCAGTGGAGGCTTGAGCAGCGCACCCAGGCTGACGAAGACCTGTGGGTTGCGTCTGGCCAGGCGACGAGGCAGGTACTCGGCGAACACCAAAAGAGCAGCAGCGGCAGCCAGGCCTGCCTGCCACAGGCCAGCGTCACCACCGTGACGCAGCCCGATCAGGCAGGCCAGCGCCAGTACCAGCCATTTGCCCAGGCTGGCGCCCAGGACCAGGGCAGGGCCCGAAAGCTTGGGTTGGCTGTCCTTCTCGCCGCCCGACACCATCGTGTGCAGGCGTGCGGTCTCGATGGCGGTGAGCAGTGCAGACCACAGCAGGGCAATTGCCGAGGTGCCGAGAAGCGGTGCGTACGGCAGGATGTTCATGAAAGGCCGTCAGATGTGCAGAATGAATTCGCGAACCAGCTTGCTGCCGAAATAGGCCAGCATCAGCAGGCAGAAGCCTGCCAAGGTCCAGCGGATGGCCTTGTGGCCCCGCCAACCCAGGCGGGTACGCCCCCACAACAGTACGCTGAACACGACCCAGGCCACGCAAGCCAGCAACGTCTTGTGCACCAGGTGCTGGGCGAACAGGTTGTCGAGGAACAGCCAGCCGGACACCAGCGACAGCGACAGCAGGCACCAGCCTGCCCAGAGGAAGCCGAACAGCAGGCTTTCCATGGTTTGCAGTGGCGGGAAGTTTCGAATCAGGCCAGAGGGGTGCTTGTGCTTGAGTTGATGGTCCTGCACCAGCAACAGCAACGACTGGAACACGGCGATGGTGAACAGGCCGTAGGCCAGGATCGACAGAAGGATGTGAGCAAGGATGCCCGGTTCCTCATCGATCAGCGGCACGGTGCCGGGCGGCGCGAATTGGGCCAGCAGCGCGGTGACCGCACCGAGCGGGAACAACAGCACCAGCAGGTTCTCCACAGGGATGCGCAGGCATGCCAGCAAGGTCAGGGCGATGACGGCCACGGCGATCAGGCTGGCGGCACTGAAGAAATCCAGGCTCAGGCCAAGCGGGGTGATCAGCTGAAAGAACAGCGCACCGCCCTGGGCTATCACCGCAATGGTGCCCAACAGACCGGGGAGCCGTTTGTCGATCTTGCGGCCCTTGGCCAGGGATGAACCCTGGTAGATGGCCGCGACGATGTAGAGCGCAGCGGCAATCAGGTTGGGGATGAGGCTGGGAGAGGAGACCATAAGTCCTGGTGGGCGAGCCTTAAAGAGACGGAGTTTGGCATAAACCGCGCCGCTCTAGGAAGACTGACGGGCGCGCAAGGCGGCGGCGATGCAGGCACCGGGCAAACCCCGTGGCGACCGGCGAGTGCCGCTTAAGGTGTGCGCGGTCGCTTCACTTCGCTATAATCGCCGCCTTGCTGTGCCTGGCGGGTGTGCATTTCCCCGCGGGCGCCTGACAACCTCGGCTTTTACTGGGCCAGAAAGGATCATCATGTTCGAAAACCTGACCGACCGCCTGTCACAGACGCTGCGCCATGTCACCGGCAAGGCCAAGCTGACCGAAGACAACATCAAGGACACGCTGCGCGAAGTGCGCATGGCCCTGCTCGAGGCCGACGTTGCCCTGCCGGTGGTGAAGGATTTCGTCAACAGCGTCAAGGAACGTGCCGTCGGCACCGAAGTGTCGCGCAGCCTCACCCCAGGCCAGGCCTTCGTCAAGATCGTCCAGGCCGAACTCGAAAGCCTGATGGGTGCGGCCAACGAAGATCTGGCGCTCAATGCCGCCCCGCCTGCCGTGGTGCTGATGGCCGGCCTGCAAGGTGCGGGCAAGACCACCACCGCCGGCAAGCTGGCGCGCTTCCTTAAAGAGCGCAAGAAAAAGAGCGTGATGGTGGTGTCTGCCGACGTCTATCGTCCGGCGGCTATCAAGCAGCTCGAGACCCTGGCCAACGACATCGGCGTCACCTTCTTCCCGTCTGACATCAGCCAGAAGCCGGTCGCCATCGCCGAAGCCGCCATCCGCGAAGCCAAGCTCAAGTTCATCGATGTGGTGATCGTCGATACCGCAGGCCGTCTGCATATCGACGCCGACATGATGGATGAGATCAAGGCCCTGCACGCCGCGGTCAAGCCCATCGAAACGCTGTTCGTGGTCGATGCCATGACCGGCCAGGACGCTGCCAACACCGCCAAGGCGTTCGGCGAAGCCCTGCCGTTGACCGGCGTTGTGCTGACCAAGGTCGATGGTGATGCGCGTGGCGGTGCGGCGCTGTCCGTGCGCGCCATCACCGGCAAGCCGATCAAGTTCATCGGCATGGGCGAGAAGAGCGAAGCGCTCGAACCGTTCCACCCCGACCGGGTGGCCTCGCGCATCCTGGGCATGGGCGACGTGCTCAGCCTGATCGAGCAGGCCGAGCAGACCATCGACAAGGCCAAAGCCGACAAACTCGCCAAGAAGCTGAAGAAAGGCAAGGGCTTCGACCTCGAGGACTTCCGTGACCAGCTTCAGCAGATGAAGAACATGGGCGGCCTGGGCGGGCTGATGGACAAGCTGCCGAGCATTGGCGGCGTTAACCTGTCGCAGATGGGCAATGCCCAAGGCGCCGCCGAGAAGCAGTTCAAGCAGATGGAGGCGATCATCAACTCCATGACCCCGGCCGAGCGCCGCGATCCCGACCTGATCAGCGGCTCGCGCAAACGCCGCATCGCCTTGGGTTCCGGCACTCAGGTGCAGGACATCGGCCGGCTGATCAAGCAGCACAAGCAGATGCAGAAAATGATGAAGAAGTTCTCCAGCAAGGGCGGCATGGCCAAGATGATGCGTGGGCTCGGCGGCATGCTGCCGGGCGGTGGCATGCCCAAGCTGTGAAGTTTTCCGGGGCAGGTCATTTTTGGGCCGGCCCCTCACCCCGCGCAAGCGGGACAACGGTCGCGATTTTCGCGGCTTACGCAGCAAGTCTGGACGGTCGGGCAAGTGCCGACCGAAAAAGTCATTTGCAAATGTCCGTGTATTCCTTGAGAATATGCGGCCTTTTGGGCACCCGTGTGCCTATTTGGCATTCAGATTTGCAGTACCAACTGCAGCACCGACTATAGGAACGATGTTCACATGGTAACCATTCGTCTGGCCCGTGGCGGCTCGAAAAAGCGCCCTTTCTACCACCTGACCGTGACCAACTCGCGTAACGCCCGTGACGGCCGTTTCGTTGAGCGCGTAGGTTTCTTCAACCCGATCGCTGCTGGCGCCGAAGTCAAGCTGTCGGTCAACCAAGAGCGCGTCACCTACTGGCTGAGCCAGGGCGCACAGCCGTCTGAGCGTGTTGCTCAGCTGCTGAAGGACGCTGCCAAGGCTGCCGCCTGAGCAATATGAACGCGACGCCAGAAAAGGCTGACGACCTCATCGTCGTTGGCAAGATTTTTTCGGTTCACGGCGTTCGCGGCGAGGTGAAGGTGTATTCCTTTACCGATCCGATTGAAAACCTGTTGGATTATCCAAGCTGGACGCTTCGGCACGAAGGCAAGGTAAAGCAGGTCGAGCTGGTCAGCGGTCGTGGCTCCCAAAAGGGCCTGGTCGTGAAACTGAAAGGTCTCGAGGATCGTGACGAAGCCCGTCTTCTAAGCGGTTACGAAATCTGCATTGCGCGGAGCCTTTTGCCCAACCTGGCCGCCGATGAGTACTACTGGTACCAGTTGGTAGGTCTGAAGGTCATCAACCAGGACGAACACCTGTTCGGCAAGGTCGATCACCTGTTGGAGACCGGTGCGAACGATGTAATGGTGGTCAAGCCGTGTGCAGGCAGCCTAGATGATCGCGAGCGTTTGTTGCCCTATACGGCGCAATGCGTGCTCGATATCGACCTGGATGCAGGCGTGATGCGGGTTGAGTGGGACGCGGACTTCTAACCGATGGGTAACCTTCGCGTAGACGTCATCACGTTGTTCCCCGAGATGTTTTCGGCCATCACGGAGTACGGCATTACCAGCCGCGCGGTGAAACAGGGGTTGCTTCAGGTAACGTGCTGGAACCCGCGGGACTACACCACAGATCGTCACCATACGGTAGATGATCGGCCGTTTGGCGGTGGTCCTGGCATGGTGATGAAAATCAAGCCTCTGGAAGATGCCCTGGTCAACGCCAGGCAGGCAACCGGAGCTGCGGCGAAGGTGATCTACCTCTCGCCACAAGGCCGCAAGCTGACTCAGCAGGCGGTCAAAGGCCTGGCCGAACAGGAATCATTGATCCTGATCGCCGGTCGTTATGAAGGCATCGACGAGCGTTTCATTGAAGCTCATGTCGATGAGGAGTGGTCGATTGGCGACTATGTGCTTTCCGGTGGCGAGCTACCGGCCATGGTACTGATCGATGCGGTTACACGGCTGCTGCCCGGAGCTTTAGGGCATGTGGACTCGGCGGAGGAAGATTCTTTCACCGATGGTCTGCTTGATTGCCCGCACTACACCCGACCTGAGGTGTATGCGGATCAGCGTGTTCCCGACGTGTTGCTCAGTGGCAACCATGCACACATCCGGCGTTGGAGAATGAAGCAGTCCCTTGGTAGGACCTTCGAACGACGCGCCGATCTTCTGGAAAGTCGCTCGCTTTCTGGAGAAGAGAAGAAGCTGCTCGAGGAATACCTCCGCGAGCGGGACGATAGTTAAACGTATCGATGGTGGATCACGATCCATCTTAGGAGCACAGCATGACCAACAAGATCATCCAGCAGCTCGAAGCCGAGCAGATGAGCAAGGAAATCCCGACCTTCGCACCCGGCGACACCGTTGTCGTCCAGGTTAAAGTGAAGGAAGGTGAGCGTTCCCGTCTGCAGGCGTTCGAAGGCGTCGTTATCGCCAAGCGCAACCGTGGTCTGAACAGCGCCTTCACCGTGCGCAAGATCTCCAGCGGCGTTGGTGTAGAGCGTACCTTCCAGACCTTCAGCCCACAGATCGACAGCCTGGCCGTGAAACGTCGTGGTGACGTGCGTAAAGCCAAGCTGTACTACCTGCGCGATCTGTCCGGCAAAGCCGCTCGCATCAAGGAAAAACTGTCCTGAGTACAGTTTGCCCGGCGACCCAGGTCGCCTAGCGAGAAAGAAGCAGCCTTCGGGCTGCTTTTTTGCGTTTTGAACTCCGTACAGGTGACAGCCATGACCACCCGAGACCAGGAAATCCAGCGCCGCACCGAGCTTTCGGTCACCCGCGTGACCAAGGCGGTGTTCCCCAACACCACCAACCATCACAACACCTTGTTCGGTGGCACGGCCCTGGCATGGATGGACGAAGTGTCCTTCATCGCGGCCACGCGTTTCTGCCGCTTGCCATTGGTGACCGTTTCCACCGATCGCATCGACTTCAAGCACCCAATCCCGGCGGGCTCGATCGTCGAGCTGGTGGGTACGGTAATCAAGGTAGGCAACACGAGCTTGCAGGTACAGGTGGATGTCTTCGTCGAAAACATGTACCTCGATGGCCGAGAGCGGGCGATTCACGGCGTCTTCAGTTTCGTTGCCATCGACGAAGACAAGCGCCCGGTGCCGGTGCTGGAAGCATCGAAACCCCAAAAGTGAACGGATGTCCAACATTTGGGGCGCAGCTCAAAAGCTGGGGCCGCTG
>NZ_JBICMI010000024.1:0-32247 GCF_043106155.1 Pseudomonas sp. FYR_7 | reverse complement strand
GATGGTCGGCGACTGTACCGAACCCAGGCTGTTCCGCGGCCACATTTCAATTTCTTGGGATTTCAGACAGAGCCTAGGGCCTCAACTTTGAGGTGACCTAGGTGCCAGCTGAGTTATAGATCACATCAAACAAGGCTGCTACTGCATCACCGAATCTAGCCATCAGCAACAGCTGTTGTATTCAGCGCCAAATAAATTGCTTGCTCAGGTGATAACTCCTGAGAAAAATCGGCGACAGCGAAATACACATGGGGGCGAAAAATCAAATCCACGAGTCGCTCATTAGGTACATTCACCTCCAACATAAATAACCAAAAATCAACCTCATGTTCAGCCCCATCACACTCCATGACCCTTCGCATCATCTCAACCAGCTCATCGGTAGTAACGTCGGGAACCGGTTTGATATAGGGTTCGTATAGGACTTTACGGACCCAAGTGTCATGATCTTGGCCACCGTAGATGCCTTGAAAATCCAGGAAATCAAAGGAAGTTGAAGCTAGCTGATTAAACTCGAGAACCATGTGTTCCGTCAGGTCGCGTTCCCCGCAGTCTATTTCCTCAGAAAGACTAGTAAGCTTCAAAACTAGTTTCTCATCAAGTTCGGGTGGCATTAATTCACTACGCAAAGCCATACAGCCCCTCCACTGCTGGAATTTATAACGGCGCTTTTTGTGCCTAAAAGCACACTCATATTTTCAATGAGCAATTGAAGCTTACCTGACAGAGTAAGTTTTAACTTGTAGGATCCGTCTGAATACATCATGAGCGCCTGCTCCCTAATAGAAGATATATGCCACGGCGAACACCCTTAACCGACACCGGCGACGAGAGAAGGATGCTCCGAACAAGGCATGGCGCGGCTCTTGGAGTGGAGAGCGTCAGAGGAGCTTGCAGGATTCAGAATTAAAAATCGCTAGCCTTCCGGGTATGGATACAGCTCTGAGGCTTAGGCTCTGTGTGAAAAGCCTTGATACTCGGTGATGCTGCGTTGAAAACAGCCTCGGAATGCTCATTTACAACCCGTAAACTCCGCTTCCTCGGCTGTTTTCGCCTTGCCTGACCTTCGTCTCAAGACTTTTCACACAGAGCCTAGGGAAGACTCTTTGCACGCGGCGGTGAATGGCACCAGTTTTGCCAGTGTTCGCGGCTATAGCTCCTGGTTGCGCAACCTTTCAGATTCTCAGCAAGACAGTTGCTCTTACGGACCCCGCAAAAGCAACGGATTACGCGTATACAAAAAACCCGCCGAAGCGGGTTTTTTTGCAAGCCAGCGATTAGATCGCCCCACGCTGCCTCAACACATCCAGCACGAGCTTGACCCCTTCTTCCACGCTGGTGGCCTGGGTATCGATCACCAGATCGGCATCCAGTGGCACATCGAACGGGAAGCTCTCACCTGGAATGTTATCGCCTTCGGCCGCATACAGGCCCTGCGGATCGCGTTCGCGGCAGACCAGTGGCGAGGCTTGAACGTAGACGGTCACCAGGCGGTCCTTGCCGATCAGGGCCTTGGCCTGTTCGCGGCCTTCGGCATCTGGGGCCACGAAGGCGGCCAGGGTCAGCAAGCCGGCTTCGTTGAACTGGCGCGCCACATGGGCGGCGCGGCGCCAGTTCTCGGTACGGCCAGCGCGATCCTGTGGCAGGCCCTTGTTCAGGTCATGGCGCAGGTTCTGCCCGTCGAGTACATAAACGGCACGGCCCATGTCGAACAGTTTGCGCTCCACAGCGTAGGCCAGAGTGCTCTTGCCAGCGCCGGACAGGCCGCTGAACAGTACGGTCGCCGGCTGCTGGCCAAAGCGCAGGGCACGCTCTTCGGTCGAGACATGCGCCGACTTGCCATGCTGCCCGGCGCTGCCATGGGGCAGTACAGGCTGGGCGATGATCATGCCGGCGCCCACGGTGCCGTTGGTCAGGCGGTCGATGACGATGAACGCACCGGTGGTGCGGTTGCTCTCGTAGCCGTCCAGCGCAATGGCGCTGTCCAGGGATACCTTGACGCGACCGATCTCGTTCAGCTGCAAGGCGCTGGCAGCGCCTTTTTCCAAGGTATTGACGTCCACCTTGTGGGTGATGCTGGCAATCGAACCCGGCACGTAGCTGGTCGCACGCTTGATGTCGTACTTCTTGCCCGGCAGCATCGGCTCTTCGGCCATCCACACCAGCATGGCTTCGAACTGGTCGGTCACAGGCGGCACATTGTCGGCATGCACCAGCAGGTCACCACGGGAGATGTCGATCTCGTCTTCCATGGTCAGGGTCACGGCCTGACCCGGGCCTGCGCTTTCCAGCTCGCCTTCGTAGGTGACGATGGACTTCACCCGGCTGCTCTTGCCCGACGGCAGCACGACGACTTCATCGCCCTTGTGCACCACGCCGCTGGCCAGGGTGCCTGCAAAACCACGGAAGTTCAGGTTGGGGCGGTTGACGTACTGCACCGGGAAACGCAGGTCGGTGAAGTTGCGGTCGGCCGCCACTTCCACGGTTTCCAGGATTTCCATCAATGTCGGGCCGGTGTACCACGGCGACTGCTCGCTGTGGTTGACCACGTTGTCACCCTTGAGCGCGGACATCGGCACGAAGTGCAGGCTGCTCGGCGTCAGGTTGATGGCTTCGGCGAAGGCCAGGTAGTCGGCCTTGATCGACTCGAAGACGCCCTCATCGAAGCCCTTGAGGTCCATCTTGTTGACGGCGACCACGATGTGCTTGATGCCCAGCAACGAGGCGATGTAGCTGTGGCGGCGGGTCTGGGTCTGCACACCGTAGCGGGCATCGACCAGGATGATGGCCAGGTCGCAGGTGGATGCGCCGGTCGCCATGTTACGTGTGTACTGCTCGTGGCCCGGGGTGTCGGCAATGATGAACTTGCGCTTGGCCGTGGAGAAGTAACGGTAGGCCACGTCGATGGTGATGCCCTGCTCACGCTCGGCCTGCAGGCCATCGACCAGCAGCGCCAGGTCCACTTCCTCGCCTGTGGTGCCGGACTTCTTCGAATCACGGGTGATGGCTTCGAGGTGATCCTCGTAGATCATCTTCGAGTCATGCAGCAGGCGCCCGATCAAGGTGCTCTTGCCGTCATCCACGTTGCCGCAGGTCAGGAAACGCAGCAGTTCTTTGCGCTCGTGCTGAGCCAGATAAGCGAGGATGTCTTCGCTGATCAAATCGGATTGGTGACTCATCTCATTCAAGCTCCAAGCTGTCAGCTTCAAGCGGCAAGCTTGTCGGCGTACAACTAGTTAGAAATTAGGTTGATCAACCCACTTGGCATTCTGGAGCGCTCGCGGGCCATGCAGGCGGCAATCCACAAGGTTCGAACGCTGCGCGCTCGATTGCTCTTGCAGCTTGCCGCTTGAAGCTTAGAAATAGCCCTGGCGTTTCTTGTCTTCCATGGACCCGGCGCCGTCGTGGTCGATGACCCGGCCCTGGCGCTCGGAGGTGCGGGTCAGGAGCATTTCCTGAATGATGTCGGTGAGCGTCTCGGCTTCGGACTCCACGGCGCCCGTCAACGGGTAGCAGCCCAGGGTACGGAAACGCACCTTCTTCTTGACGATGCGGGCTTTTTCTTCCTCGGACAGGTGCTCGAGGATGCGCGCGTCGTCGATCATGATCAGGGTGCCATTCTTCTCGATGACTTCGCGCTCGGCGGCGAAGTACAGCGGCACGATCGGGATGCCTTCGAGGTAGATGTACTGCCAGATGTCCAGCTCGGTCCAGTTCGACAGAGGGAACACACGAATGGACTCGCCTTTGTTAACCTTGCCGTTGTACACGTTCCACAGCTCAGGGCGCTGGTTCTTCGGATCCCAGCGGTGCTTGCTGTCACGGAAGGAGTACACGCGCTCCTTGGCACGCGACTTTTCTTCGTCGCGGCGCGCGCCACCGAAAGCGGCATCGAAACCATGCTTGTCCAGCGCCTGCTTGAGGCCCTGGGTCTTCATGATGTCGGTATGCTTGGAGCTGCCATGGGTGAACGGGTTGATGCCCTGGGCCACACCCTCGGGGTTGACGTGGGTGATCAGGTCGAGCCCCATTTCCTCGACCATCTTGTCGCGGAAGCGGTACATCTCCTGGAATTTCCACTGGGTGTCGACGTGCATCACCGGGAACGGCAGCTTGCCCGGGAAGAAAGCCTTGCGCGCCAGGTGCAGCATCACGGCGGAATCCTTGCCGATCGAGTACAGCATGACCGGGTTGTCGAACTCGGCGGCCACCTCGCGGATGATATGGATGCTTTCCGCCTCCAGCTGTTTCAAGTGCGTCAGTTTGTCGACCATGGCTACTCACGAAAAACGATCTTATGGACGGCCAGCGGGCCGTGTTCGAGCGAGCCACTCTATCACAGCAGATGCTTCTATTTAGGCGCCTGGATAGATCGAAAGCGTCTAACCATATGACTGAGGGTTTGGGCTGCGGGTCGGCGCTCAAGCCTGCCAACCCATTGCCACGCGGCCTGCGCCGGCAGGTCGGTCAGATCGGATTGGGGCAGTCGATGAACAGGTGCTCCACGGCAAAACGCCGTGCCAGGTAATCGCCCAATGCCTGCACGCCGTAGCGCTCGGTCGCATGGTGCCCTGCGGCGATGAAGCTCACGCCGTTTTCGCGGGCGCTGTGGTAGGTCTGTTCCGACGCTTCGCCGGTCAGGTACAAGTCCACCCCGGCCGCGATCGCCGTGTCGATGTACCCCTGCCCGCCGCCGGTGCACCATCCCACACGACGAACGACTCTGTCTTCCTCGACCAGCAACGGTTCACGCCCCAGCACATCCTGCACACGGCGGGCGAAATCGCGGGCAGTCATGGGTTGGGCCAGCGACCCGACCAGCCCGACCACCTTGGGGTTGTCTGGGTCGAGCGGGCCCTCTACGGTGATCTGAAGCTGTTGCGCCAGCTGCACGTTGTTGCCCACTTCCGGATGGACGTCGAGCGGCAGGTGAAAGGCCAGCAGGCTGATGTCGTTGTTGAGCAGGGTTTTCAGGCGTCGCTGGCGAATGCCGGTGATGCAGGGATTTTCCCCCTTCCAGAAATAACCATGGTGCACCAGCACGAGATCGGCTTGAGCCTCAACGGCTGCATCGAGCAAGGCCTGGCTGGCGGTCACGCCAGTGACGATGCGCCCGACCTGCGGCCGGCCTTCGACCTGCAAGCCGTTGGGGCAATAGTCCTGGATCCTGCTGCTGCCCAGGTAGCGCTCGGCTTCTTCGACCAATGTACTCAGCGCGACGGCCATGGGAAATCTCCTCGAAAAAACTGCGTGCCTGCCAGGCGCAAGGCCTGGAGAAGGTCCGTATAATGCCGGCCATTATGGGCCGTCGTCGGCACTGGGGGAACCGGTGTATGATCGCGCGCCCACGCTCCACTGCGCGGCCCCAGGCCGCGGCTCTTTCCAGGATTCGTTCATGTTCAAGGCTCTGCGTTACTTTGGCTGGCCCCTGCTCACCGGCGTGCTCATCGCCGCCCTGATCATCCAACGCTTTCCGGAGTGGGTCGGCTTGCCCAGTCAGGATGTCAACCTGCAACAGGCGCCCCAGTCCACGCAGGTGGTGCAGGGCCCGGTCTCCTATGCCGACGCCGTTACCCTGGCTGCGCCTGCGGTAGCCAACCTGTACACCACCAAGGTGGTGAACAAGAGCTCGCACCCGCTGTTCGAAGACCCGCAGTTCCGCCGGTTCTTCGGCGACAACCTGCCCAAGCAACGCCGCTGGGAGTCCAGCCTGGGCTCGGCGGTGATCATGAGCCCCGAGGGCTATCTGCTGACCAACAACCATGTGACCAGCGGCGCCGACCAGATCGTCGTGGCGCTCAAGGATGGCCGGGAAACCTTGGCCAGGGTGATCGGCAGCGACCCGGAGACGGACCTGGCGGTGCTCAAGATCGACCTGAAGAAACTGCCGGCCATCACCATCGGGCGCTCCGATACCATTCGCATCGGCGACGTGTCCCTTGCGATCGGCAACCCGTTCGGGGTCGGCCAGACCGTGACCATGGGTATCATCAGCGCCACCGGCCGTAACCAGCTGGGCCTGAACAACTACGAAGATTTCATCCAGACCGACGCGGCGATCAACCCGGGCAATTCGGGCGGCGCTTTGGTGGATGCCAACGGCAACCTGATCGGCATCAACACTGCCATCTTCTCCAAGTCAGGTGGCTCGCAAGGCATCGGCTTCGCCATTCCAGTGAAGCTGGCCCTTGAGGTGATGAAGTCGATCGTCGAGCACGGCCAGGTCATCCGGGGCTGGCTGGGCATCGAAGTTCAGCCGCTAAGCGCAGAGCTTGCCGAGTCGTTCGGCATGAAGGACCGGCCAGGCATCGTGGTGGCGGGCATATTCCGCGAAGGCCCGGCAGCCAAGGCCGGTCTGCAGTTGGGGGATGTGATCCTGAGCATCAACGGCGAGCCGGCGGGCGATGGCCGCCGGTCGATGAACCAGGTGGCGCGCATCAAGCCCAACGAAAAGATCACCATCGAGGTAATGCGCAACGGTCAGCAGCTCAAGCTGATCGCCGAGGTAGGCCTGCGGCCACCGCCAGCGCCGGTGGCCAAGCAGGAAGAAAAGTAACGCAAGTGCCCCGCACGTGGGCGCTTGGGATTGGCCTGCGGTGCCACGCAGGCCAATCGCCCCTTTACTGCATCAATGCAGAATCTGGCTGAGGAACAAGCGCGTGCGGTCGCTCTGTGGCCGGTCGAAGAAATCGTCCGGTGACGCCTGCTCGACGATCTCGCCCTTGTCCATGAAGATCACCCGATTCGCCACAGTGCGGGCAAAGCCCATTTCGTGGGTCACGCAGAGCATGGTCATGCCATCTTCGGCCAGGCCAACCATGGTATCGAGCACTTCCTTGACCATTTCCGGATCCAGCGCCGAGGTCGGCTCATCGAACAGCATGATCTTGGGCTTCATGCACAACGCCCGGGCGATGGCCACGCGCTGCTGCTGACCACCGGACAACTGCCCTGGGTACTTGTGCGCCTGCTCCGGGATACGCACTCGCTCCAGGTAGTGCATGGCGATTTCCTCGGCCTTGCGCTTGGGCATCTTGCGCACCCACATGGGGGCCAACGTGCAGTTTTCCAGGATGCTCAGGTGCGGAAACAGGTTGAAGTGCTGGAACACCATGCCCACTTCGCGGCGGATGGCCTCGATCTGCTTGAGGTCGTTGGTCAGCTCCACACCGTCAACCACAATTCGCCCTTGCTGGTGTTCTTCCAGGCGGTTCAGGCAGCGGATGGTGGTGGACTTGCCCGAGCCCGAGGGCCCGCACAGCACGATGCGCTCGCCCTGGCGAACATTGAGGTTGATGTCCTTGAGCACATGGAACTGGCCATACCACTTGTTCACGCCCTGCATCTGGATGATGCCTTCGGGGCCGGCAGGCTGCTTGATCGCTTCACTCATTTCGAAACTCCTAACGCTTGTGGCCAGTGTCCAGCTTGCGCTCCAGGTGCATGGAGTAGCGGGACATACCGAAACAGAAAATCCAGAAAACCAAGGCGGCGAACACATAGCCTTCGGTGGCCATGCCCAGCCAGGCCGGGTCGGCGGCAGCTTGCTTGACGCTGTTGAGCAGGTCGAACAGGCCGATGATGATCACAAGGCTGGTGTCCTTGAACAGGGCGATGAAGGTGTTGACGATGCCAGGGATAACCAGCTTGAGCGCCTGGGGCAGGATCACCAGCCCCATCGAGCGCCAGTAGCCCAGCCCCATGGCGGCGGCGGCTTCGTACTGCCCCTTGGGGATGGCTTGCAGGCCCCCACGTACCACTTCGGCGATGTACGCCGACTGGAACAGGATCACCCCGATCATGGCCCGTAGCAGCTTGTCGAAGCTCATGCCCTCGGGCAGAAACAGCGGCAGCATCACCGACGACATGAACAACACCGTGATCAGTGGCACGCCTCGCCAGAACTCGATGAAGGTTACGCACACCACTTTCACCGCCGGCATGCGCGAGCGCCGCCCCAGTGCCAGTACGATCCCCAGGGGCAAGGCCCCGACGATGCCCACGGTGGCGATCACCAGCGTCAGCATCAGGCCACCCCACTGGCTGGTCGGTACCGTCTCCAGGCCGAACAGTCCGCCGTGCAGCAGGGTGTAGGCCACCAACGGGTACAGCACCAGGAACCCCAGGCCGTAGACCGCCTTGCGCGGGAAGCTGCGGATGAACAGCGGCGCTGCGCCCAGCACCGCCAGCCATACCGTCAGGTCCACCCGCCAGCGCATCTCGGATGGGTAGTAGCCATACATGAACTGGCCGAAACGCTGCTGGATGAACACCCAGCAGGCGCCTTCCTTGGTGCAGTCGGCACGGGTGGTGCCCACCCAGTTCGCGTCGATCAACGCCCACTGCAGCAGCGGCGGCACGATCAGCCAGACCAGGTAGATGGCGAACAGGGTAAGCAGGGTGTTGAGCCAGCTGGAGAACAGGTTGGCACGCATCCAGGCGAGCACACCGACGGTCTTGACCGGAGGCGGCATGTCAGGTTTGAAAACATGAGCATTCACAGGCGTGTCCTCACCGTTCGATCAGCGCGATGCGCTTGTTGTACCAATTCATCAACAGCGAAATGCTGATGCTGATGGCCAGGTAGACGCTCATGGTGATGGCGATCACTTCGATGGCCTGGCCGGTCTGGTTGAGTACGGTGCCGGCGAACAACGAAACCATTTCCGGGTAGCCGATGCCTGCGGCCAGCGAGGAGTTCTTCGCCAGGTTCAGGTACTGGCTGGTGAGCGGTGGAATGATCACGCGCAGCGCCTGCGGGATGATTACCTTGCGCAAGGTTGGCCCTTCGCGCAGCCCTAGCGAACGCGCAGCCTCGGTCTGGCCGTGGCTGACCGAACGGATGCCCGAGCGCACGATTTCAGCGATGAACGCCGCCGTGTAGATCGTCAAGGCCAGGGTCAACGCCAGCAGTTCAGGGATCAGTACCCAGCCGCCGACAAAGTTGAAGCCCTTGAGTTGCGGCACCTCCCACTGCACGGGGCTGCCGAACAACAGCACACAGGCACTTGGGATGGCGATCATCAGCGCCAGCCCTACCCAGAACTTGTGAAACGGCTGGCCGGTTTCTTCGAAGCGCCGGTTGGCTCGGCGCACCATCAGCACGGTCGCCAGCACAGCTACCAGCAGGGCAGCCACGAAGGGCCAGAAGCCTTCTGCCATGGAGGCCCCAGGCATGTTCAGGCCGCGGTTGCTGATGAAGAACGCGTCGTCGATGTTGATGCTGCCCCGCGGCCCTGGCAGGGTCAGGAACACGGCGAAGTACCAGAACAGGATCTGCAACAGCGGCGGGATGTTGCGGAAGGTTTCCACATACACGGTAGCCAGCTTGTTGATCATCCAGTTCGGTGACAGCCTGGCGACGCCGATGATGAAGCCCAGCAGGGTGGCCAGCACCACGCCGATGAGGGTCACCAGCAAGGTGTTGAGCAGCCCGATGACGAACACCCGCGCGTAGCTGTCCGACTCCACGTAGGGAATCAGGTGCTGGGCGATGCCGAAGCCGGCACTGCGGTCAAGAAAGTCAAACCCCGAGGTGATGCCCCGGTGCTGCAGGTTGGTTTGCGTGTTGTGAAACAGGTACCAGCCCAGACCGACCACGAAGACGATGGTCAGTAGCTGGAACAGCCACGCGCGCACACGTGGATCGCTCAGGGATAAACCCTTTCGTGCGCCAATTGGATTTTGCATGAAATGCCCCGAAGAAAAGGGTAGCGGACCGCCTGCGGCGGCGGGATGCCGCCGCAGGTGCAACCATCAGCGCACAGGGGGTGCGTACTGGATGCCGCCGTTGTTCCACAAGGCATTCATGCCACGGTCGATCTTCAGGTCGGTGCTCTGGCCAAGGTTCTTCTCGAACACTTCGCCGTAGTTGCCCACTTGCTTGACGATCTGCACTACCCAGTCTTTGGGCAGCTTGAGGTCCTTGCCGTACTCGCCGTCGCCACCGAGCAGACGCGCCACGTCCGGGTTCTTGGTGCCCTTGGCCTCGGCCTCGACGTTCTTGGAGGTGATGCCGGCTTCTTCGGCATTGAGCATGGCGAACAGGGTCCACTTGACGATGCTGAACCACTCCTCGTCACCCTTGCGCACGACCGGCCCCAACGGTTCCTTGGAAATGGTTTCCGGCAGTACCACGTAGTCAGCTGGGGCAGCCAGCTTGGAACGCTGGGCGAACAGTTGAGATTTGTCCGACGTCAGCACATCGCAACGGCCAGACTCCAGGGACTTGGCGCTTTCATCCGAGGTGTCGAAGGTGATGGGAGTGTATTTCAGGCCGTTGGCGCGGAAGAAGTCCGATACGTTCAGTTCGGTCGTGGTGCCGGCCTGGATGCAGATGGTCGCGCCATCGAGCTCCTTGGCACTGGATACGCCAAGCTTCTTGTTGACCAGGAAACCTACGCCGTCGTAATAGGTGACCCCGGTGAACATCAGGCCCATGCCGGCATCGCGCGAACTGGTCCAGGTGGTGTTGCGCGACAGCACGTCGACTTCGCCCGATTGCAGCGCGGTGAAGCGTTCCTTGGCGTTGAGCTGGCTGAACTTGACCTTGGTCGCGTCCCCGAACACGGCTGCCGCCACGGCGCGGCAGACATCGGCGTCGATCCCGACGATCTTGCCTTGTGCATCCGGAACCGAGAAGCCAGGAAGACCGTCACTCACGCCACACTGGACGAAGCCCTTCTTCTTAACCGCATCGAGCGTCGCCCCGGCCTGGGCCGTACTCACAGCGCCCAGGGCAGCGGCAGCGGTCAGGACTGCCAGGGTGGTTTTCAACATCTTCATTCACAACCTCCAAATCGCTCTTGTTGTATCGAGCCGGAATTGCACCGCACCCTTTTGAGGCGCATCCGACCCGTATTGGCTTGTTATTGGGTCACTTGGCGCAATGGGCTGTTCTGTGACAGCCTTCGCGTGCAAAGGGTGTTACCGTCTCGGCCTGTCCTTTGCATCACAGATGGAAGTGCAAACCGCGTACCAGATTGCGTGGCTTGAGCGTTTAAGCACGAGTCAAGTAGGGAAAGTTGCATCGTTGCGACATTCTTTTTCCGACTCGCCGGGCGCGCGCCTTCTTTTCAAGCACGACCTCTTCCACACGCACGTTTTCGGAGCAGCCATGACCGACCCACTCATTCTCGAACCTCAAAAAGCCGCAGATGCCTGTGTGATCTGGTTGCACGGCCTGGGCGCGGACCGTTACGACTTCCTACCGGTGGCCGAATTCATGCAGCAGCATCTGCTCACGACCCGGTTCGTCATGCCCCAGGCGCCGACCCGGTCGGTGACCATCAACGGCGGCTACGCCATGCCCAGTTGGTACGACATCAAGGCCATGACGCCGGCCAGGGCCATCGACGAGGCCGAGCTCGATGCCTCGGCCGAGCAGGTCATCGCCTTGATCAAGGCCGAGCAGGCCAAGGGCATCAGCCTGTCGCGCATCTTCCTGGCCGGGTTTTCCCAAGGCGGCGCCGTGGTGCTGCACACGGCCTATATAAAGTGGCAGGAAGCCCTGGGTGGCGTGCTGGCCCTCTCCACCTATGCCCCCACCTTCGCTGACGAGCACACGCTGAGCGCGTGCCAGCAACGCACCCCGGCCCTGTGCCTGCATGGCGTGCACGACCCGGTGGTGATCCCATCGATGGGACGTACGGCCTTCGAGTACCTGAACACCTGGGGCGTCGCTGCCCGCTGGCACGAGTACCCAATGGAACATGAAGTGGTCGTCGAAGAGCTGAACGACATCCTCCAATGGCTGACCACGCAACTTCAGTAAGCCGCGCGCACGGGTCGTTCAAGGCCATTGCACTACGCCGAGCAGGGATCTTGCATTACACTGCCCGGCGTACATTCCTTAACCAATTGACGAGATGACCGTGCTCAAGGCACTCAAGAAAATATTCGGCAAGGGAGACATTGCCCCCCAGGCCACTGCGCCCGCTGCCAGCATTGCCCCGGCGCCAGCGGCCCCCCAGGCCCATGCGCCATCGGCCCCTGCCGTTGCGCGCAGCCAGCCTGCCGCCCAGGTCGAACAACCTGCCGCTACCAAGCCTGCCAGCGACAAACCGCGTCGAGAGCGCAAGCCAAAACCCAAGCCGCAGGCCAGCCTGTGGAAACCGGAGGACTTCGTGGTCGAGCCCCAGGAGGGCAAGACGCGTTTCCACGACTTCAAACTCTCCAACGAGCTAATGCACGCCATTCACGACCTGGGTTTCCCCTACTGCACGCCGATCCAGGCGCAAGTGCTGGGCTTCACGCTGCGCGGCCAGGATGCGATCGGCAGGGCCCAGACCGGTACGGGCAAGACTGCCGCGTTCCTGATCTCGATCATTTCCCAGCTGCAACAGACGCCCCCGCCCAAGGAACGCTACATGGGCGAGCCACGCGCACTGATCATCGCCCCCACCCGCGAACTGGTGGTGCAGATCGCCAAGGACGCGATCGCCTTGACCAAATACACCGGCCTGAACGTGATGAGCTTCGTCGGCGGCATGGACTTCGACAAGCAGCTCAAGGCTCTGGAAGCACGGCACTGCGACATCCTGGTGGCTACGCCCGGCCGCCTGCTGGATTTCAACCAGCGTGGCGAGGTGCACCTGGACATGGTCGAGGTGATGGTGCTGGACGAAGCCGACCGCATGCTGGACATGGGCTTCATCCCGCAGGTGCGCCAGATCATTCGCCAGACGCCGCCCAAGAGCGAGCGCCAGACGCTGCTGTTCTCGGCCACTTTTACCGATGACGTGATGAACCTGGCCAAGCAGTGGACGACCAATCCCGCCATCGTCGAGATCGAGCCCGAGAACGTGGCCAGCGAAACGGTCGAGCAGCACGTTTATGCGGTGGCTGGCAGCGACAAGTACAAGCTGCTGTACAACCTGGTGACCCAGAACAAGTGGGAACGGGTGATGGTGTTCGCCAACCGCAAGGACGAAGTACGCCGTATCGAGGAAAAACTGGTACGCGATGGTGTCAATGCCGCGCAGTTGTCCGGCGATGTACCCCAGCACAAGCGTATCCGTACCCTCGAGAACTTCCGTGAGGGGCGCATCAGGGTGCTGGTGGCGACCGATGTGGCTGGACGCGGGATCCATATCGACGGCATCAGCCATGTCATCAATTTCACCCTGCCGGAAGACCCTGACGACTACGTGCACCGGATCGGCCGTACCGGCCGGGCAGGCACCAGTGGCGTATCGATCAGCTTTGCTGGCGAAGATGATTCGTACCAGTTGCCTGCGATCGAGACGCTGCTGGGGCGCAAGATCAAGTGCGAGATGCCGCCTGAGGAGTTGCTCAAGCCGGTGCCGCGCAAGCACGCCTGATCGGGTTGGGTCGGTCAGGTCGATCTGCCCATGCTCCTGGCCGCCGGACCGGCCTCGATGGGCCGCGCAGCGGCCCTGGGCATCAGATCCCCGGGCGTTCGTGCAGCGCCCAAGGTCAATCGCTCCCCCCTATCCCCATCGCCCCGCCGCGTCCTGATCGCTCTGACGTCCTTCCACCCATCGTTCCCCTTGCCCGGTCGTTTCCTTCTTCCAGAACGGTGCCCGGGTCTTCAGGTAATCCATGATGAAGTTGCAAGCCTCGAACGAGGCCTGCCGATGGGCACTGGCCACGCCGACGAACACGATCGGCTCGCCGGGCGCCAAATGACCCACGCGGTGCAGCACCTCGACCTTCAACAACGGCCAGCGCTGCTGTGCCTCGGCCACGATCTTGGCCAGGGCCTTTTCGGTCATGCCGGGATAATGCTCGAGCACCATGCCCGCCACCTCCTGGCCGTCGTTGAAGTCCCGCACGTAGCCGATGAAACTGACCACTGCCCCGACACCCACGTTGGCCGCATGCAAGGCGTTGGTCTCAACACCCGGATCGAAAGCGCCTTCCTGTACCCGAACGGCCATGCTCAACCTCCGGTCACAGGCGGAAAGAAGGCCACTTCGTCGCCGTCTTGCACAGGCTCATCCAGCCTGCACAATTCCTCGTTGCGCGCGCACATCAGGTTTTGCTCGGCCAGCACCTGGTAAGGCTCGCCTCTACCCACCAACGCCAGGCGCACATCGTCCACTACTCTGAACGTCCCTTCGAGCGACTCGCTGCCGCGCTCCAGCCGCTCCCGGTAGCGAGCGAAATACATCACCTTGATCTTCATCAGCCTTGCACCTTGTACGGGCCGCTTTTGCCGCCCAGCTTCTCCAGCAGGCGCACTTGCTCGATGACCATGCCCTTGTCCACGGCCTTGCACATGTCATAGAGGGTCAACGCGGCTACGCTGGCCGCCGTCAGCGCTTCCATCTCCACACCGGTCTGCCCGGCCAGCTTGCACCGGGCGACGATACGCACTGCATCACTGCCCTCGGCGCTGAGCTCGACCTTGACACTGGTCAGCATCAGCGGATGACACAACGGAATCAGGTCGCTGGTCTTCTTCGCCGCCTGGATGCCGGCGATGCGCGCCACGGCGAAGACATCACCCTTGGGGTGCTCACCGTCAACGATCATCTGCAGGGTGTGCGGCAACATGCGCACGCGCGCTTCGGCCGTGGCCTCGCGCTCGGTCACGGCTTTTTCAGTGACGTCGACCATGTTGGCCCGCCCTTGGGAATCAAGATGTGTCAGCACTGCTCTGCTCCTGTGAAGGGAGCTGAGAGTGTAAACCGGTGGGTCAGGTTTGAGCAGGGGCCAGGCCGACGCATTGCGGCCCGAAGCCGCCGGGCGGTGAACCGCCCGGCGTGCGGGGCTACTACATGTGTGACTCGGCGAACTCGGCCAACACCGACCGAGGCACCCCTTGCAGGGTGATGTGCACGCCATGGGGGAAGTCCTTGAAGCGTTCGGTCAGGTAGGTCAGGCCCGAACTGGTCGCGGACAGGTACGGTGTATCGATCTGCGCCAGGTTACCCAGGCACACCACCTTCGATCCCGCGCCAGCACGGGTGATGATGGTTTTCATCTGGTGCGGCGTGAGGTTCTGGCACTCATCGATGAGGATCAGGCTCTGCTGGAAGCTGCGACCACGGATGTAGTTGAGCGATTTGAACTGCAGCGGCACACGCTCGAGAATGTACTCGACACTGCCGTGGGTGCTTTCATCGTCCATGTGCAAGGCTTCGAGGTTGTCGGTAATGGCGCCCAGCCAGGGCTCCATCTTCTCGGCCTCTGTTCCCGGCAGAAAACCGATCTCCTGGTCGAGCCCCTGCACGCTTCGGGTGGCGATGATGCGCCGGTAGCGCTTGCTGACCATGGTCTGCTCGATGGCCGCCGCCAGTGCCAGGATGGTCTTGCCCGACCCCGCCGCCCCGGTCAGGTTGACCAGGTGGATATCCGGATCGAGCAGCGCCAACAGCGCCAGGCTCTGATGAATGTCACGCGGTTTCAGGCCCCAGGCTTCCTGGTGCAGCAGCGGCTCCTGGTGCAGGTCGAGCAGCAGCAGTTCGCCCTCGCGCGTGCCCTTGATCCAGCCAACGAACCCTTGCTCATCAATGATGAACTCGTTCACGTGCACCGCTGGCAGCGGCTCGGCCAGTTGCACCCGGTGCCAGGTACGGCCACGTTCCTGACGCGTGTCGACCTTGCTGACCCGGTCCCAGAACGAGCCGGTGACTGAATGGTAGCCCTTGGACAACAGCGACACGTCGTCGACCAGCTGGTCAGTGCTGTAGTCCTCGGCGGCGATGCCGCAGGCGCGCGCCTTCAGGCGCATGTTGATGTCCTTGGTGACCAGCACCACGTCCAGGTCAGTGCGCCGTGCCCGGACTTCGAGCAGCTGATTGATGATGATGTTGTCGTTGAGGGTTTCGGGCAACAGCTTGCTCGGCTCGTTGCGCGGGGTCATGAGGATGGACAGATACCCTTTTGGCCCGCTCTTGCCACGCTGGATGGGCACCCCCTGCTCCACCACGCTAGGCGAGGCATCACCCAGCGTCTGGTCGATCAGGCGGATGGCCTGGCGGCATTCGGCAGCGATGCTTTGCTTACCGGCCTTGAGCTTGTCGAGTTCCTCCAGCACCGTCATGGGTATGGCGACGTGGTGCTCCTCGAAGTTGAGTAATGCGTTGGGGTCGTGAATCAGGACGTTGGTATCGAGCACATAGAGGATTGGCTTGCTGGAGGAAGGGGTGCGTCCTTGGTCATCCATACTCGGTCACCTTATGTCGAAGCGGCACGGCGTGGTCTGTTACGCCGCGGAGTGACTGCCGTTCTTCCCGTATCCGCGTTGTTACGGGCGGGAAGCGATCTGGCCAGGTGGACCGATGTGACGCCACCTGTGCTGCAGGAATCGGCTGTCTGGTTTCTTCATACCGCAAAAGCCATGACCGGAAAAAGCATTTTCATGCGATTGCCAACTTTATTTTTCCGATTGACGAACAGGCCTTGGCGCCAGCGCCAAGCAGGTCTACAGTCAGAAGTCAGGTTGCTGCTCGCCCTGTCCATATTCGCGACAACCCTGCCAACCAATGCCGCTTTGCGCGGTGTGCTCAAGCAGCCATTGCACCGCAGGCCTGGCCTTGGGCAAGGCGTCGTGAAACTGGATCACGCCTTTGCGCCATAGCAGCATCAAGGTCAACACACGCTCGGCTGAGGCCTGCGCACTCAAGCCCGAGTCGTCCCGCGCATCGATATCCCACAGCGAGACCTGCAACTGCTGACGTTGCATGAACGCCTGGCCGTCGGCCCGTCGCTGGCCATACGGTGGGCGAAACAGCGGCACATACTGCTCGGGCAGGTCTGCCCGCACCCGTGCCTGGCTGCGGCTGATCGAGGCCTGCCAATCCGTCCACTGCGCATGGGACCGGTATTCCCACCCCTGAATGCCTACGCACTGGCCAGCATACAAGCGCCGCAGGGCCGCCAGCGACTCGCCGTCGCGACGTTGCTGCAAACGGCTGCCGAGCACGAAGAACGTCCCGTCGAGTTTCTGCTTGCGCAAGTAGGCAGTCAGCTCGTCGGTGGTGCCTGCCGCCGCGCCCGGCCCACCGGCAAAGGTGAGCAGAAACAGCCGGTCATTGAGTTCATCCCCGTTGCGCTCGGCTGCAGACAGCCGCTGTACTTCGCTGCTGGTCTGGGGCAACAACGCCGCCTTGCGCAGTTGCTCGTTCAGGTACTGCTCATGAAATTGCCGGCTGGGCTCGATCCAGCCGGTGTAGAACTCACCCACATCGGTAGCGAAGGTCGCAGCTTGCAAGCGCAGTTCGGCCATCGACGTCACCGCATAGCAAAAGGACGCATCTTGCTCGCAACTGCGTTGCGCCTGTTGATAACCCTGCCAAAGACGCTGCCACAGCCGCGCCCGCACCTGCCTGATCTTCTGCAAGTTGACCTGCCGCAGGCCCAATCGGGCTGCCAGGGCGTTCTCGTCGAGCAGCTCGTTCTCGTGCAGTACCCGGGCGAACGAGAGGATTTCGGCCCGCGACGCCACATCGAACAGCGCAGGGCTGTCCAGTTGCTCGGGCCACAGGCCACGGTCCAGGCTGGCCAGCGTGGAAGGGGCGGCTTGCACGGCCAGGCTCAACAGGCCAGTCAGCAGGGCTGAAACGACGCGCACGGTCAGGGCTCCGTTCAAGGAAAACAGGCACTATAGCCGCTGCATCGGCCATGGGCGTTGACTATTGTCGCCATAGTTTGGACTTGCCTCGTCCAACCCTTAGAATCCCCGCTCTTTGATGCCAGGAGCAGATCCGATGCTGACGGTGATTTCCCCCGCCAAGACCCTCGACTACGACACCCCACCGGTGACCGAGCGCTTCACCCTGCCCCGCCACCTCGACCATTCCCAGGAACTGATCGAGCAGCTGCGAGAAATGAGCCCGGCGCAGATCAGCGAACTGATGCACCTGTCCGACAAGCTCGCGGGCCTGAACGCCGCGCGTTTCGGCAGCTGGACACCCACGTTCACGCCAGAGAACGCCAAGCAGGCCCTGCTGGCCTTCAAAGGTGACGTCTACACCGGCCTGGACGCCCAGACCTTGGGTGAAGACGACCTCAGCTACGCCCAGGATCACCTGCGCATGCTCTCCGGCCTCTACGGCCTGCTGCGCCCGCTGGACCTGATGCAGCCCTACCGCCTGGAAATGGGCACCAAGCTGGCCAACGCCCGCGGCAAGGACCTTTACGCGTTCTGGGGCACGCGTATCAGCGAGTGGCTCAACGAGGCCCTGGCCGAACAGGGCGATGATCTGCTGCTGAACCTGGCCAGCAACGAATATTTCAGCGCGGTCAAGCGCAGCGCCCTGAAGGCCCGAGTGATCAATGTGGACTTCAAGGACCTGAAAAACGGCCAGCACAAGATCATCAGCTTCTACGCCAAGAAGGCGCGCGGCATGATGAGCCGCTTCGTCATCGAAGAGCGCATCAGTGACCCAACGCAGCTCAAGCAGTTCGACGTGCAGGGGTATTACTACAGCGCCGAGCAGTCGAAGGTCGATCACCTGGTGTTCTTGCGCGATCAGCCCGAAGCATAGGGCGCCGAGCGCGGCGGGGCATCAGGGTAACCTGACGTACCCTGCCCCCAGCCCTGACACCTCGACCCCCTGCGGCCCTATGCCGTCCACGCTGACGGTCACCTCGCTCGGCGCTTGGCCAGGGTCCTCACGAAACCACACAACGTGCTCACCTGCGCTGCTGCGCTGCAGCGCCTCTGGCGGAATGACCAGCGCCTGGGCCTTGCTCGTGATACGTATGTCCACCTGCGCGCTCATGCCCAGGCGCAAGCTAGAGCGGGCTGGCTCGGCGGGCAGCTCGAGTTCGGCCACCACTTCATACCAGGCCCCTGCGCCATCCAGCGTCCTGGGTTGCTGAGCGATGGGACCTAGTTTGCCTTCAAGGTGCTGCCCGGCCACGGTGACTCGCACATGCTGCCCTTGCTGTACGTTGGGCAAGTCCTGCTCCTCGACTGTTGCCAGCACCTGCAATCGGTCCAGGCCGATGAGCTCGAGCACTGGCACGCCGCGCGCGACGTGTTGGCCAGCCTGCAAGGGCACGACCTGATTGACGCCTGCGGTCTTGGCAGGGACGACAAGGCCGCTCAAAGGCGCATTGACGGTGCGTTGCCCATGCAGCGCGAGCAGCGCATGGTACTGAGCTTCAGCGTTCAGCAGCTCCATACGGGCAATCTGAAGGGCGTCGCCTTGACCCTGTGCAAGGATCTGCTCCAACGCCTGCTCGGCCTCAAGCAGCGCCTGCGCATGCATGCCGACCAGCTGGATCAGGCTACGAACTTCCATACCCGCGACGATACCGCGCTCGAAAAGGCGCCGGTTTTCCTCCAGGTCCAGCTGACTTGTGGACAGCGCATTGCGGGCGCTGCTCAGGTTTCGTTTCGCCCTGGCCACCTCGGGACCGGTGGTCCAGTGCTCCAGTGCGTCCGCGTAGCGGCGGGCTTTCAACCAGGCCGCCTGAGCCATGCGCAATTCGATGTCGAGCTGTTCGGTATCGAGGGTGAACAGTGGATCACCCGCGCCTACCTGCTGCCCGGGCTGTGCCAAAACCGCTGCCACCCGTCCCTCGAAGGGCGCATTCACCGTCACCTGACGCGCAGCCTGGAGGCGACCGACCAAGCCCAGTCGTTGCTCGAGCGTTTGCGGCTCGATGCGCACCCATCGCGCCGTCTCAGGCTGCACCGAGCGGCCCCCCTGATACCACGCGCCGAATTCGACGCTCAGCACTAGCAGCAGCAGACCGTTGCGCCAGTTAGTCATGGAGTACAACCCCCCAGCGCTCGAGGGTCGTGCCCAGCAGTTGGTCAAGGCTTGTCTGACCATTGAGATAGGCGATAGCCGCATCCAGACGCGCATGCTGAGCATAGCGAAGGTCACTTTCAAAGCTCAGGACCTCGAAGTTGCTTGAGCGGCCGAGCGACAGTTTTTCCTGCTCGATCGCAAGCTTGCAGCGGGATAACGCCAGCGCCCGGCCGGCGATCTGCAACTGCCGCCATCGCCCCTGAATATCCTTCACGGCGTTGAAGATTTCGCGTTGCAGCTGTTGGTCGGTTTCGGCCTGCTCCAGAGCATGTTCTTGCAGCGCAACCTGCGTGCGCACCTGAGCTTGTCGTACCTGAAGGTCACCGATGGGGATCGCCAGCTCCAGCCCGACGTAATGCCGCCAGCTGGCCTGCAGGCCGGGCCTTTCGTGGGCCTGCGCGGCGCCGGCAACCAGCGACAGGTCCCAGCGCTGCTGGTCCTTGGCCAACAGCAGATCCACGGCAAGCTGCTCGCCTGTGAGCTGCTGCATGAGGTAGGCCGGTTGCAGAGCCTTGGCCCGGGCGAGCGCACGGGTAGCGTCAAGGTGGACCTGGCGTGGCTCGATCTCATCCACGGCCAGCAGTGGCGTGCTCAAGTCAATGGCCAAGGTCTGGGCCAGTGCCAGGCGACTTTCTTCCAGTTGCCGGTGACTGTTCTCCCGGGCCAACTCCTGGTTGGCCACTTCCGCTTGCGTCTGAACAATGTCGAACGCTGCCATGCGGCCGGTTTCGATGAGCGCCCGGTTCACGTCGACCAAACGCCGGGCACGCTGCAAGGCCTGGTCGGCGATCTTTTGCTGCTCCTGGGCACGGAGCAAGGCTCGATAAAGCAGGATGACCTGACTGATGGTCTGCCCCACGGTTTCGCGCAAGGCCAATCGGTTGAGCTGCTCCGACAGTTGCGCCTGACGCAAGGGGGCGGTGGCGACGTCCACGCCAGCGCCCCGCAGCAAGGGCTGGACCACGGTCAGGTTCGCTCCGTCCCGTTGGCGGGGCCGTTGGCCCTCAATCTCGATGCGGTCATAAGACCAGTCAAGGTCCAGGCGTGTACCGAAGGGGGTCAGCAGGCTGGCGGCAGGCACGAGCTGCACATCGCGCTGGCGGTCGTTCTGATCGCGGTGACGCAGGTAGCGCGCCTTGAGCAGCAACTGCGGGGCGTATCGGTCGCGCGCCACGCGCAGGTCGAACCTGTCCGCCACACGCTTGAGGTGGGCGCTTCGAATGGCACGGTTTTCACGCAATGCCAAGGCCACGGCTTCATCGAGTTGAAGCGGCACTGGATCGGTCCGGGCCAGGGCCAACGCGCTGACCGCATCTGCCCGGGCTGCGATGGGAATGGACAACACCCAGGCCAGCGCCAGCCAACTAGTCTTCACGCAGCGCCTCCACCGGCTGCAACCTTGCTGCCGCAACCGCTGGGTATACCCCGCAGGCAACCCCTACGGTCACTGAACTGACCATGCCAAGCGGCACCGCGGCCAGGGCCAGCCCAGTAGGCCACCCGGACAGCAGGGCAAAAATCCAGGCGGCCAGTACGCCGATCAAGGCCCCGCCAACCGCCCCTGTGCCTGACAGCAACATGGCTTCGAGCAGAAATGACCAGCCGATATCCTGTGCCCGCGCGCCCAATGCAAGGCGAATACCGATTTCTCGGCGTCGTTCGGCCACCGTCATGAGCATGATGTTCATCACCCCGATGCCGCCCAGCAACAAGGCGATGCCGGCAAACCCGGCCAATAGCCACGTGAGCATTTGCGATTGAGCGGTCATGCCTGCCAACAGTTGACTGGGCAACCTGACGAGCACCTGGTGGCGCGGCAACTGCATCTGCAGGTAAGCGGACAGGTGATCGGCTGCCAACGCCAGGGACTGCACGTCGCGCCCCAGTGCCAGCACCAGGCTCACCTCCGGCGTCGGCGTCAATCGGCGCATGCCTGCCAATGGCATCCACACGGCCTGGTCGAGCATGACCGGCAACAGCGGGTTGTCACCGGTCGAGACCAACAGGCCAACGACGTCATACACGTAACCGCCTATCTGCAACCGATCGCCCGTCTTGGCGTCCAGCTGCCTGGCCAGGATGCTGCCCAGCACCACGTGGGGTGCCTTGTCGTCATGCGCCGACAGCAAGCGACCTTCGTCCACGTCCAGCTTCAACAACCTGGCAAGGCCAGCGCCGCTGCCGATTATCATCGCCTCCTGCTGCAGGCCAGCACGGCGAATGCTGGCCGCAGCCACGCTGATCGCGACGGCCGCCCGTACGGACGCCGGCATGGCGGTCAGATCAGGTTCGGCTTTCGAGCCTGCCGTGCCCTCGCGCTGCAGTTCAGCGACCATCAGCTCACTGCCAAGGCCCTCATACAGCTGCTGCGCATGCTGCGCTGCGCTTTGCCCCATGTTCAGCAACGCCACCACCGACGCGCAGCCGACGCCGATACCCAGCAAGGCCAGCCAGGCACGACGCCCCATCAACCGCACGTTGTCCAATGCCTCGCTCAGACGTTGCTGCCAGCCAGGGCCGTAGGGCTCGTGCATCGGTCAGCCTGCCTTGATCGACGCGCACACGCCGCTGCAGTCTGTGCGCCACTTTGGCGTCATGGGTGACCACCAGCAAAGTCGTGCCCCTCTCCCGGTTGAGCGTCAGCAGCAGTTGCAGGACCTGCTCACCGGTCTGGGCGTCAAGACTCCCGGTGGGCTCATCGGCCACCAGCAGGTTCGGCTCGGTGACCAACGCACGCGCGATCGCCACACGTTGGCGCTGACCACCGGACATCTCGACGGGCCGCTTGCCAGCCTGACTGGCAAGGCCAACGGCACGCAATTGCACCTCGGCGAGCTGGCGGGCAACGGGCAAGCGCAGCCCTCGATACGACAGCGGCAACGCCACGTTGTCCAGGGCGCATAACCGCGGCAGCAGGTTGAAACTCTGGAAGACGAAGCCAATCAGGCGGTTACGCATCACGGCGCGCTGGTCGGCGCTGGCCCCTGTCATGTCGGTACCACCGATCCATACCTGGCCTGCGCAAGGGCGGTCCAGCAGCCCGATCAGGTTCAGCAACGTGCTCTTGCCCGAACCGGACGGGCCGATGACAGCGCACGTCTGCCCGCTGGGGATCAGCAGGTCGATGCCGTGAAGCACCGGCACGTCACCCTGAAAACGGCTGACATTGCACAGCTGTACGGCGGGCATCATGCGGGCTTGCCTGGTTCGTCAGGGCCTTCGAGCGGCGGGTGATCTTTTTTTGCCTGTTCTTCAAGCTTGCGGGCGGTTTTCAGGAGGGTGTCGATCAGAGAATCGGGATCATCGCTGCGAGGGGGGTCGGTTTTGCCTATCATCAGGGTCATGTTGACTTCGTAATTGCCGAAACCTGCTTCCAGAATGGGCGGCAGCGACTTGTAAGTTGCAATAATTTCCCTGATCGCCTCATCTTGATACCCCGTCTGCTGATATTCAGCGTTTGCTTTATCCACCATCGCTCGGGACCATACTTCATAGCGCTTGCCTAACTCTCTGCTTGCGGCGAGGCGCTCGTTGTGGGTGAAATCGCCGCCTTCGTCGTAACCAATCAAAGCGAGCTGTTCAATTGTCAGTTTCTGGAAAGGATTACTCCCCTTTCCGTTCAGAAAATCCGTGGCTTGCCTTGCCCTTGCCAATAACTCGGGATCATCCGTGTCTGGGACATGTGCGTCGTGAAGAGGCTTGGTAAGCCTATATGCACTTCCGCCTAGCTCCATCTGTATCTTGGATGCCAAAACAGCCAGCTCTTGCCGACTAAGCTGACTGTCGCGCGCAGCCGCCCGCTGAGCGGCACTTGCAAGTTGTTTGGACAACGTAGAAAGATCAAGGGAGGCTTGGCGAGTTGCACCTGAGGTTGCCGCGGCCTCTTGATTCGGGACTGCTGAATGGGTATGGACGCGCGTAGAAGCGACCGCACGGAGTGGAGCAACAGAAAACTCACCAACTTTTGACATGACCAATCACTCACTATTTTGAAGTTCCACGCACAGCCCAAATGCCCGCAGTGCTGTGACGCCAAGCACTGCAGGCATTTTTAGCCGCTTACTTCATGGTGAATTCAGCCTTCCAGGCATAGTTCGCGCTGAATCCAGAGTTCACAGCCGTGCACGTGGCCCCACCGGAAGGGGTCGCGGTCTTGTTCCATTTAGGCTGTTTGATGCCACCGGACATCATCATCACGAACGTAGTGCTGAAAGCACAGGTTTTACGCCCTGCCGCATACCTCAACATGGCGCCGTTGGTATCGGGGCTCACCAATCGTTGCACGCTAAAGGTAATCGACGAGCCAGGCTGTACCTCCTGAAGTGGTGTGGGCCTGGCAATCTGATACGTACTGGTCTCGTTCGCATTGGTCAGCTGGAGCTTCACCGACTCGGTTCCGAGGTTTCTGAACGTCACTTCAACGGGCGGCCCCGCAAGGGCTGGGGCCGCTGCCAGCATGACTGCGGTGGCAGAGAGGATTTGCATGCAGTTCTTCATCGTTTCAAGCCTCGTCTCTTCCATGTGGTTAGGGATCAGAAGCCTGCGTGGGCCGGCCACGCATTGACTGCGACGATCCTTCGTTCACAGCCGCCAATCACGACGTCTGGCCATGTTGGCGGCCCGGCGCTGAAAAACCTTAGGAACTGAAGGGTCTTCAAGCGTTACGAGATGTAGCGAGAAAACGTGGAGCCCAGCTGTGTGAGCCCGTTTATTGACCTCAAGAAATAAACACCGGGCCGAAAGACTTCAGCTTGCCATCATCACCTGGGGCATTTTCTTCATTTTTCCCCTCCCGGCCCCCATGCTGGCATATGAGCGTCCCGAAATATTTGCGTCCTGTGTATACCGAGCCCAAACCGACACGTGCCGAGCCAGGATGCCTTGCTGCCCGAAGGTGTGGCGCGGGTGCCGCAGTTCGTAGATTAAGCCAGTGCGCTGCGGCACTTGACTCCCATCTCACCTTCCTTGATCCACAGCCGGCCAGCCCCTGCCCTTTTGAGCCTTCCCCCATTTCACGCTACGATGCTTCAACCCTCGCGCAACCAAGGTCTGCAAGGCTCATGATCATCGGCGCTCTCCTTATCCTCACCTGGCTGGTGCTGTTGCTGCGCTACCCTGCCAAGGCCTTGCCGATTTCGCTGGCCGCCGTGGGTGGTCTGGGCCTGGTGGCCTTGTTCGTCATCTGGCAGGACACTCGCGAAACCTCGCAACTGGCCCGCTTGGACATGCGCCTTGCCTATGCCCCCACCCAATGCCCCGCCGACCGCCCCTTGCAGGTCACCCTGAAGAACGGCAACAAGGTGCCGCTCACCGAGCTGCGCTGGCGTGTGGCGGCCTATGCGCCAGGCGACACAGTCAACCTGGCAGAAAATACCTACAATGCACCGCGCTACCGTGGGCCTGGCGAATTGCAGCCGGGCGCGCAGTGGTCCGATTGCCTGCCATTGCCTGCGCTGCGCTCGGGCTACCGTGCACAGACGTTGGAATTCAGGGCCGAGCACCTGCAAGGCAGCTTTGCCAACTGACTCCTTGTCGACGCCCAACGGCTGGCGACCGGTTGGCGACTCGGCGCAGACCCGCTGCCCCTCCACACAGACCCAAAGGCCTTCTGCATGTCGACAGTCCTGATCACCGGTTGCTCCAGCGGCATTGGCCGCGCCCTGGCCGATGCGTTTCGCGATGCCGGCCATCAGGTCTGGGCCACCGCCCGCCAGGCTGAAGATGTGGCGCGCCTGGCCGCTGCGGGCTTCGTTGCCCGGCAACTGGATGTCAACGACCCACACGCCCTGGCCCTGCTCGCGCAGGAACTCGAGGCACTGGACATCCTGATCAACAACGCCGGCTACGGCGCCATGGGGCCGCTGCTCGATGGCGGGGTCGACGCCCTGCAGCGCCAGTTCCAGACAAACGTGTTCGCGCTGGTCGGCGTGACACGCGCGCTGTTCCCCCAGCTGCGTCGCGCCCAAGGCCTGGTGGTGAACATCGGCAGTGTCTCCGGCGTGCTGGTCACGCCGTTCGCCGGCGCCTACTGCGCCTCCAAGGCTGCCGTGAAGGCCCTGAGCGACGCCCTGCGCCTGGAACTGGCGCCGTTCGGCATCCGCGTGATGGAGGTGCAGCCTGGGGCCATCGCCTCGCAGTTCGCCAGCCACGCTCAGCAGCAGGCGCAGCAGGTGCTGGCGCCGCAATCGCCGTGGTGGCCACTGCGTGAACACATCCAAGCCCGGGCCCGCGCCTCGCTCGACAGGCCGACACCGACGGCGACCTTTGCCCAAGGCGTGCTGAAAGCGACCCAGCGTTCGCCAGTGCCGGCACGGGTGCGGCTGGGCAATGGCAGCACGGCCCTGCCGCTGATGGCCCGCCTGGTGCCGCAGCGTTTACTGGACAAGGTGCTGCGCAAACGGTTTGGCTTGTCACGAACGTTGTAGGCCGGTCACGAGCCTACGCCTTCAGACCTTGTCGAATGCCTGCCACCCACCGCCGAGCGCTTTGTACAGCCCCACGAGCGCCTGGGATACCGCGGCAGCGCTGTCGATCCACTGCTCTTCGCTGGCTAGCAAGGCCGACTGCACGGTCAGTACATTGAGAAAATCCACCGCGCCTTCCACGTATTGACGCTGGGCCGTTTCCAGGGCGATGCGGTTCTGGCGCACGGCTTCGGCGAGGCGATCGCGACGCAGCTGGCTGGCGTTGTACAGGCGCAGCACATCATCGATTTCATGCCAGGCCCCCAGCACCACCTTGCGGTAGTTCAGGGCCGCTTCCTGCTGCTGCGCCTGGCGCAGGGCCAAGGTGCCCTTGAGGCGACCGCCTTCGAAAATCGGCAGCGACAGCTGCGGCCCGAAGGCGAAGCGGCGAGCATCCCAAGCACCGAAGTCAGCCAGCTGCATGGCCTGGAAACCCACGTTGCCAGACAGCCGGATACGTGGATAAAAATCAGCCTTGGCCACGCCGATGCTGGCCGTGGCAGCATGCAGGCGCGCCTGGGCCTGGCGAATGTCCGGACGACGCTCGGCCAGCTCCGACGGCACGCCGATGGCGAACGTCTGCTGCGGGGCGGGCAGCTCACCGGCTTGCAGCAAGCTGCCCTGCAGGCTGCGTGGGGGCTCGGCCGCCAGCAGGCTCAAGGCATTGATCAGATCGTCACGGCGCGCCTGCAAAGTGGGCAGGCGCGACTCGATCAAGGCGACCTGGGCGTTGGCCTGGGCCACGTCGAGCCGGGTGGCCACGCCTTCGGCCTGACGGTCTTCGGACAACTTCAGGCTGTGCCGCGCGACCTTGAGGTTGTCCTCGGTCACCTGCAACGTATGCTGCACCGCGCGCAGCTGGATGTAATCACCGGCCGTTTCGGCGAGCAGGGCCAGCAGGACGCCGTTTCGGTCGTTCTCGGCCACCTCGACACTGGCGTCGGCTGCTTCGACCTGACGCCGCACACGTCCCCAGACATCCAGCTCCCAACCTGCTACCAAGTCACCCTGCCACAGGTTGAAAGCCGATTTGCCCGCGTTGCCGGAGGGGTCGCTGAGCCCTTCGGCGCTGTTGCGGGCACGGCTGTAGCCGGCATTGGCGTCCACCGACGGCTGCTGGTCGGCGGCCACGGTGCTGCGCAGCGCACGGCTTTGCAGCAAGCGGGCACTGGCGATCTGCAGATCAAGGTTGCGCGCGGCGACCTGTTCGATCAGTGCGCTGAGCCGTGGGTCGTGAAAGCTGTCCCACCAGCGCAACTGCATGGGCTCGGCCACAGGTTGGCTGGGCGCGTGCTCACCCTCCAATTGGTCCCACTGCTGGGGCGCGTGGGTATCGGGCTGCTGGAAGTCAGGGCCAAGGGTACAGCCCGTGAGCAGTGCAGCGAGCATTATGGCCGCAGGGGCCTTGCCCCCCAAACGCGTGATGGGCCGCGATGAACGGGCTGCCTGTGGGCCGGCGGGTGCAGGGCTCTGCGCGTAGGTGATGTTCATCGGGCCGTCACCTCGCTACCGGCCAGCTTATCGCCTTGGGTATCGCTGGTCGTGTCGATGATCGCTTCGACCGACATGCCCACACGCAAGCGCGTCAACAACGGCTGCCCGTCATCGAAGACGATCTTCACCGGGATGCGCTGCACCACCTTGGTGAAATTGCCGGTGGCGTTGTCCGGCTTCACCGCGGCGAACGTCACCCCCGTGGCCGGAGCGATGCTTTCGACGTGCCCATGGAGTCGTTCATCGGCAAAGGTATCGACGCTGATGCTGACCGGCTGACCGGGCTGCACGTGGGTCAATTGGGTTTCCTGGAAGTTGCCTACCACATAGGCCTGCTGCAGGGGCACCACCGACAACAGCCGCGCCCCGGGGTTGACATAGGCCCCGATGCGCAACGCGCGTTCACCGACCATACCGTCCACCGGCGCCGTGATGCGGGTATAGGAGAGGTCCAGCCGGGCCTTTTCCACCCCGGCTTCGGCGCGCTTGAGCTGGCCATCGGCGCTGGCGACCTGAGCGGCGAGGATGTCCACCTGCTTGCGCGCAGCTACCGAAGCTGCACGGGCATTGGCCAGGCGAGCACGGGCCTGATCCACGGCGCTGCGTGCCTGCTGGGCGTTTTGCACGGTACCGGCGCCCTGCTCGGCCAGGCGTCCGTAGCGGCGAACTTCATGATCGGCGAACGCCGCCTCGGCCTCGGCGGCTTTCACCGCTGCCTGGGCCTGAGCAATCAGCGCGTCCTGGCGGTCGAGGGTGGCACGGGCATCGGTGCTCTGGGCCTGGGCCACTAGCAGCTGCGCCTGGGCAGCGTCCAGGGCAGCCTGGTAGTCGCGGGCATCGATGGTGGCCAGCAGTTGGCCGGCCTTGACTTGCTGGTTGTCCTCGACCAGCACCTGGGTGATGAAGCCGGCGACCTTGGGCGCGACCACGGTGTAGTCGGCGGTCACGTAGGCGTCGTTGGTGCTCTGCCGGTGGTCGCTGCCCAGCAGCCAGGGACCGACGAGGGCGGCCAGCACGGCCACGGTCAGCACAGCGCCGATGAACAGGGTTTTACGGTGGGTGGTCATTTGGCGTTTCTCGAATTCAGACAGGGGTCAGGCCACCGCACGCGGTGGATAAACCCGGGTGGGCATGACAGGAATCAGGCAGATCAGGGCTACGGCGATTACGGCCAGGACCAGGTAGAGGTCGGCCGAGGTCAGTACCAGCGCCTGGTCATGGATGCGCCTGGCAAGGCTGGCAGCGTGGTCGTCCAGCAACGGGGCATTGCCCAGGCTGTCGACCAGGTGATTGGAATGGAAATGCCGGCGCAGCGTGCCCAATGCATCGAGCAGCCCGCCAGCCACGACGGCGGACAAGCCCTTGACGGTGTTGAACCAGGCCGAGGCGAAGGGGCCTTCCTGGGGGCTCATGCCCGTGGTCGAGAGCATCAGCAACGGCAGCACCGCCATCGGCTGGCCGAACACCTGCAACAGGTAGAACGGGTAGAAGTCGGTGCGAATCCACTGGCTGGTGAGCAGGCTGCTGCCGATGCAGGAGGCGGCCAGCATCCCCAGGCCGATGCCCAGCACCCAGCGACAGTCGACTGCGCGGATATTGCAAAGCGCGGCGGTCAGCGGCAGGGCGATCAGTTGTGGCATGGCCACCAGCAACATCAGCGGGCTGGTCTGGGCGGGCCGGTAGCCCTGGAGCTGTGCCAGGTAGGCGGACGGCAAACTACCCACACCCGAGAGGACGATGAGCACGCCCGCGACGGTCAACAGGGCAAAGGCCAGGTTACGCCGGCCCAGCAAGCGCAGCTGGAAAAACGGCAAGGGCTCGGACCACTCGTTGAACATGAACAGCACCAACAACAGCAGTCCACCGCCCAGCAGCCAGCAGATCAACGGCGAATCGAACCAGCCCCAGCGATCACCCAAAGACAACCCCAGCACGATACCGCAGATCGCCGGTAACCCAAGCAGCACACCACGCCAGTCGAACTGCCTGAAACGCTCCAGGCGCAATGGGTCCTGCGGCAGCCCCCACGCCACGCAGCCACCGGCCACCAGCGACGGCAGGATGATCTGCCAGAACGCCCAGCGCCAGCCGACGTATTCGGTCCACAAGCCGGCCAACGGCGTACCCAGGTTGGGGCCGAAGGTGGCAGTCAAGGCATAGCACGCCAGGCCGTAGACCTTGATGCCAGGGGGCAGGAAGCGCAGCGCCACGCTCATCAGCATCGGCGGCAGTGCCCCCGAGGCAAGCCCTTGCAGCACCCGCAGCAGCATCAGGCTGTGCAGGTTGGGGGCGAAGGGTTGCAGCAGACCCAGCACTGCGAAGGCACCGATGGCTGCCAGGGTGAAGCGCCGCAGGGAAAAGGTGGTCGCCAACCAGGGCGAGAAGGCCATTGCCGAGACGGAGGCTGCGCTGTACACCGCCAGGAGCCAGGCCCCCTCATCGGCACCGATAGCCATGGCCCCGCGGATATCGGCCAGGGAAATCTTGGTCACGGACTCGTTGAGGCCCGCACACAGCACCGCCAGCAACACGCCGAACAGCCCGACCACCACCTGCAGGCCGAACGCGCCCTGTGCAGGGGCGGTCGATGCAGGCGTGGCAGCCAGCCCGCTAGCAGGGGCAGAAACGGCATTCATTTAGAGACATCTCCAGCAACACTTTTACGACTGGAGCGATTTTAGGCAGGGTAAATGCTGACGAAAACTGAATTATTGGCAGTTTTATATTGCGCCAAACGCAACGATGGCCTGTTCAGGGATCGCTTCGGGTACACGCCTTGATCGTCTGACGCAGCCACTGGTGGGCCGGGTCGTTGTCGAAACGTGGGTGCCAGGCCTGCATCACGTTCACTTTTTCAAGCGGTACGGGAATCTCGAAGGCGCGCAGGGGCAGCTTCAGGCGCTGGACACTGTTCAGGATGTTGGCCGGAATCGGCAGGATCAGGTCCGAATCGGGTAACGAGAACATCGCCGAGTGAAAGCTGGTGGTGATCAGCGCCACCCGGCGCTCCACCCGATGGTTGGCCAGGGCCACATCGATCGGACCGTTGGCACGGCCGCGACGCGACACGCTGATCTGTGGGAACGCGGCGAAGCGTTGTGGGGTGATGTCCTGGTCGAAGACCGGATGTTCCATGCGCGCCAAGCCGACGAAATAGGTGCTGAACAAACTCTGCACCTTGATCTCCGGCCCCAGCTCCACGGAGGAGCTGACGATCAGGTCGATGTGGCCGTTGCGCAACATGGCATCGTCGTCACTGCTGCCTTCGGGCACGAAACGCAACACGGTATTGGGCGCGTCGGCCAGCATCATGCGCAGCAGCTTGGCCCCGTAGAGGGCGATGAACAAATCGTTGGTACGCACGTTGAAGGCACGGTGCAGCTTGGACAGGTCGACGCCTTCACGGCTGCGAAACACCTGCCCGGCCTGCTCAACCAGGCCATGCACCTGCTCGCGCAGGGCCAGGGCCCGTGGCGTTGGCACCAGCCCGCGACCGGCGCGCACCAGGATGGGGTCGCCCATGGCCTCGCGGATGCGCCCCAGCGTGCGGCTCATGGCGGCTGGGCTGAGGTTCATGCGTTGTGCCGCGCCTACCACGCTGCCTTCATCGAGCAGCACGTCGAGGGCGACCAGCAGGTTCATGTCAGGGAGTTGCATGGCCGTTTTCCGAGACGACGTTGGGAAACGGCGATGTTAGCAGGTTGCTCGATTGCGCCCGACGCAATGTGCTCGTGCGTGGCAGGGCCTTTATTCGCAGTCCAGGTGAGGTCGAGAATGGCAGCAGCAGGTTCGGCCCCATGCCGGAAGACGAGCCACCACTCACGATAAAGGATCCCGCATGCCCAGCCCCGTGCTCATTGCCATCGACGCCTCCCCTGCCACTCAAGCGCTGCTCGCCCTGGCCCGCCGCTGGTGTCGCCCTGAAGACCATACCTTGCATGTACTGCTGGCCATCGATGCCACCTTTGCCGTGCACGAACAACCGGCGCCCTACACGGCCGACGAACAAGCGCAGTACCCTGCCGCGTGCGAGGAACAGCAACAGGCCGATCATGCCCTGGGCGAGGCGGTCCGTGCCTTGCAGCAGGCAGGCTTCGCCTGCCAGGGCTGCATGGTGGCCGGTCAGCCTGTGGAGGTCATCGTGGCCAGGGCCCAGGCACTGGAATGTGAACTGATCATCATGGGGCACCGTCATCTGTCGCGGCTGGGGCGACTGCTGGACCCCTCGATCAGTGCCAAGGTGATCGATCAGGCCCAGGTGCCGGTGCTGGTCGGGGCGGCTGAACGTAGCGCTTGAGAAGCTGAACATCAGGTAAATGCGGGACCTGTAGGAGCGGTCTTGTACCGCGATGGGTCGCGCAGCGGCCCCAGGAATATTTGCTGCGAAGCTGAAATCTTGGGGCCGCTGCGCGGCCCATCGCGGCACGAGACCGCTCCTACCCGGAAATCGACTAGCCTCCAAAGGTGGCACTAGGCAGTTGCTTTTGCAAAGTCCAGGGCCCGCTATCTCAGTCGATACAGGGCCAAGGAGCAGGCTTGCCGGGGCCGTGCTG